>CAYGTH010000033.1:0-28056 GCA_964352745.1 uncultured Bacteroidia bacterium | reverse complement strand
AGGAAATTAGCGTTCCAAACATGGTCTTAGGGACATGATTTCCTCTATCGGAATTCCGGTAGAGGAAATTTGTATTTGGAGGAAAGAGGAGATGGGTTTGCAGAGCTTTTTGCTTGATTCGTAGATTGAAATCAACTCATTGTAATCTATCCCGTACCTTATGAATAAAGAAACCCAAATTAGGGTGCCTTGAAAGGTAATTAGCAAAACATATCGGAATGGTAGCATTATTTTTTGGCGCATTGAAAGCGATAGGCGTACTGCTCTGGTTCCTCTTTACATTAGGAGTCCTGGTACATATTTGGCGAGATGAGTCCACGGAAACACTCGGCAAGTTTTTATGGACGGCCGCAATATTCTTTATGCCCCTGTTAGGACCCATTATTTGGATCATATTTGGCAGAAATCGGCAGTCTATGGGGTAACCCCCCTTGTAGTAGCGTCTTATTCGCGACCCCCTTTTCCATTCGGATTACCATGGAAACGGGGGTTTCCTATATCAATCCATGGATGCCAATAGCTCCCGGTCTGCTTTTTTGAGTCCTTTTACAACTGATTGATAGGAATGGCGGATCAATTCTTCGATCAATTGATCTGGCAGCCCGCCGATGATAGATACTGTATTCCAGTGTTTTTTATTCATGTGAAAGCCAGGGTGTATATCATCCGGATGTGTTTCCCGTAGTTGTATTGCTCTTTCCGGATCACATTTGAGATTAACTGAAACGGGATTTTCCAGTGAAATAAGGGCAAACATCTTTCCCATGACTTTGAAGACAAGTGTATTGCCATCAAAAGGGAAACCTTCAGTTGTTGCTTTTAGCGAGAGGCAGAACAATCGTAGAGATTCAATATTCATGGATTAGACTTACAATCGTGATTAGGGATGATAGGTGAGTTTGATAATATTTCCTTTCTTTTTATCGCCTTCATTTGAAATATACATATTGCCTTTGGGGCTGAAACAAATCCCTTCCGGATGCCGAAAAACGTCTTTGTCCAGCTTTTTGGCCCATTTTAGTTTCCCCTGGGGCGAATAGACTGTCAGGAGCTGACCGACTGAGGCGATGATATAAATGTCAGCAGTAATGGGATGGACCGCAATTCCCGAGGGCTGAAATTTCTGGTCCTTATTATCTGTGATTTTTGCTATAGCATTCCGATCGATAAGCAAAAAAGGGTCAGGGCGGAGTTGTTTGGTATGTAAATCGAAGGCATAAATTGCTCGAAATCCTTTATACGACCGCCCGTTGCTTGACGGAGAACCTTTGCAAGCAATGAGCAGGGAATGAGTAACCGGATCGTAGCCGAGCCCTTCTGTATCATTGTCTGTCGTTAAAAAAGTATCATAAATTCTTACCTCGGCGCTGGGATCGGAAGAGTTCCCTATTTCATATATCCTGCCATCGCTCCGCAGCACATACGTAGTGTCTCCCAAAATTTCTACCCCTTCAAAATCACCTTTCTTTTTAAATTCGAAGGTGTGAACGATTGTTTCTTCTTTTTTACAAAAAAAATATACCTTTCCCGCCTCATCTTGAACAAAAGCCATAGTGTCTTTGGGCAGGTAGCTGAGTGCAGATATTTCTCGAACTTTATCCGGCAGCTTATACTTCTTGGATGCGCTGCGGAGGTCATAGGGAAAGACGGTAGGATGGGAAGAAGCGTAGGGGATAAGTGTATCCTGCGGAGCGGCATTTCCTTCAGGGTGATTGTTGGAGGGCTGACTACTGACAGATTGTATGTGTAGCAGTAAGGTGAATCCGAAAATGTATGTTAGGACAGAAACCTTAGACATAGTTTTTTATAACTTGAAACACTATTCCCTAACAAATTAATAAAACTTGAAAAGAGTTAAGCATTTTGTTCGATCATGTAGGATAACGCGGCTTGACTAAAGCTGGTATAGATGTTGTTAATGCGAAAATCAGGACGAAAACTAATCGACTTTGGATATAGAAAAAGCGGTACAATGACCCGCCTGGGGGCTCCTTCTCTGATGGGAATACTATATGTGTGCCTGATAGGGATAAGTCCGTTGTTTGCACAAACCAATGAGCCAGCGAGTCACCGGGTTTATGTAACCGCGAATACGGCAGACCTCGAAATCGAGTCCCCATTTTATCAGGACCTCAGGACCTTACTGGGCCAGTCTGATGCCCCTTTTACCCTGGTGTTAAATGGGGATCTCGTCAAAGGAAAGCATCATCGGGGGTTTCTTCGATCGGATACCATTCGTATTCAACGCTTGTTACAGGCTGCTCAAGGCCTGGATGGACGGGTATTGATTATTCCGGGAGATCGGGACTGGGCTGAATCCGGGCGTAATGGATGGGCGAGAGTCAGGGCACTCCAGCAAATGGTGGAGAGTTGGAACTACGATCATGTAGATTGGGTAATTGAAAATGGATGCCCCGGCCCTCAAACTATCAGCCTGACACCGGAAGTAACCTTGTTGGCCCTTCAAACTCAATGGTGGAATCATCCGCATGACAAACCATTGGATGTGGATGCAGTCTGTAGCATTGCTTCGGAAGAAGATTTCCTCGAAGAATTTGATGATGTGATTGAAGAGTCTCTTGGGAAAAATATTCTCATGGTAGGGCATTATCCGGTCTTTTCGTTTGGGGAATATGGGGGGCGTATGCCTTTGAAAAAACATATTTTTCCCCTTACAGACGTCAAGCCAGACTTATATGTCCCATTACCGGTGATAGGAAGCCTTTACAGTGCCTTTCGGCAAAATGTAGGTACGTCCAAAGATATTGTGAATAAACACTACCGAGGTTTGCGCAAGCACCTGGAAGAAACGATTTACGAGAATCAGTCGCTGATCTATCTGTCCGGGCATGAGCAAAATATGCAGATTATCCGACAGGGGAATAACTATTATATCAATAGTGGTTCTGCGGCAGCTGGAAAATTTGCCGGGAAAGATCGATCGGCCTTGTTTTCTGAACCGCTGCGAGGCGTAATGGAAATTACCTACTTTGAAGAAGGGGATATCTTTGCCCGGATTCATCGGTATCAGGTGCGCAATGGCTTCGAATTGTTTACTGAGCGGTACCTGTTTCAGTCTGTATGTAATATCAATGATTCTATCGTGCCCGTGAATACCATCTCCATGTTTTGTGGAGATGGGCCTGATGGGAATAAAGATGGGACCGCACTATATGATTCGACTATTGCAACCATTGCGGGATATCAGTACGCTGCAAGCAAGACCCGACGTATATTTTTTGGGCGGCATTATCGAGATAGTTGGACGGCTCCGATTCCAGTTTCCTACCTCAACCTCGATACAGTCGCTCAGGGGCTAAGTCCTTTGAAGAAAGGAGGAGGAACCCAAACATTGGCCCTTAGATTTAAAGGGGGAAATGGGCGGGAGTATAATTTTCGATCTGTCGATAAGTATCAACCTTCTTCTGTTGATTTTGATTTGCGGGGAACGGTGATCGGGTATGTTTTGCGAGACCAGACCTCGACACAGCATCCCTATGGTGCTTTGGTCGCTGATCCCTTGATGGCAGCGCTGGACATTCTCCATGTTCGCCCGCACCTGTATATGCTTCCAAATGATCCCAAACTAGGTCAATTACGGGGAGAATACGGTGATTTGCTGGGCATGCTGGAAGAAAACCCCAAATCCTCACCAGAGGTAAGTTCAAATTTTGCTGGAGCGGATTCTGTGGCGAGGAGCTATCGCCTGTTTCGGATTTTGTATCAGAATCAGCGCGCAAAAGTTGATGATAAGGCGTTTGCACGGGCGAGAATATTCGATATGTACGTGGGCGATTGGGATCGACATGAAGATAATTGGAAATGGGCAGGCTTTGCCTCGGCAGATAGCCTGATTTTTCAACCCATTCCCCGGGATCGGGATCATATATTCTCGCGCTGGGATGGAGTAGTGCCCTGGGTGGTAGATCGGGAATGGGTACGACCTTATGGGGAGAATTTTGGTCGGAGAATACGAGATGTACAAAGTCTGACATTCAAAGCCCGCCATTTAGATCGATTTTTATTATCGGAGCTTACACGAGAAGATTGGTTGAAAGAAGCGAGGTATGTGCAGGCAACAATGACCGATTCTCTGATCGATTTGGCTATTCAGGCATTTCCCTCCCAGATCCAATCGATCTCAGGAGAGGAAATTGCGAATAAACTGAAATCCAGAAGAGAACGATTGGATCGTGATGTGCTACGCTTTTATAAACTCCTTTCCCGTGAGGTAGATATTGTAGGGACCAATCAGGCAGAAAGGGTAGAGGTAGACCGCAATCAGGATGGGACCGTTACGGTATTGATGTATGAAGAGCAGGGCCAGAAGACCGGATCGGGAAGATGTATATTCAGGCGAACCTTTTTTCCGAGAGAGACAAAAGAAATCCGCTTATTTGGGCTGGATGGAGAAGATACGTTTACTGTTCGGGGGAATAGTGGAAATTCTATACGATTGCGGATCATCGGAGGACCGGGAAACGACCGCGTTCAGGAAGAGTCTTCTGTGAATTCGATCAAGCGGAAAACGCTTATTTATGAAAAAGATCCGGGATCAAAAATACAAACCGGAAGGGAAGGGCGAATGGTACGGGTTGCGAATAATGACGCCTATAATTTCCATCGCGCTTATTTCAAATATGATCGATACTTTCCATTCCCTTTGATCAATTTTAATGGGGATGATGGATTTTTGTTGACTGCTGGCTTCCGGTTTTATCGAAATGCATATGGGAAATCAGAATACAGCAGTGCGCATCTTTTTCGGGGAACGTATTCGACGGCTGGAGCTCGTTCTCTGGATTATTATGGCGTGTTTCGGGAAGTAATTCGTCGGATGGATGTCGAGATAGAAGCAGAAGTCGCCGATCCCAGTCGGTATTTTTTCTTTTTTGGTACAGGTAATGAATCGAGTAAGGAAGAGACTTTGTTTACAGATGGTTTTTACCGAACCCGATATAGCAGCTACAACCTGGCACTGGGGCTTAAAGTCGATTTTTGGAAACGAAGTAGAGTCGGACTTCACCTCCGATATGAAAATAATGAAGCGCAGATTCCGGATAATACGATCTTATTTCTTGATTCTGACTTGATTGGAGTCGATAAGGCGAATATGCTCAGCTTGCGGGGAGAAGTTGATATCGACCTTCGGGATAATCCAAACTTTCCCGATAAGGGGATGCGGGTCTTCATGAGGTTTGATAATGGGCTCCTAACCACAAACAATAATAGTACCTACGGGCAGAGTCTGTTATTTCTGGAAGGATATTCGACTCTCAGAACCTATTTACCGCTGACATTTGCTTTCAAGGCAGGAGTAGGGGATAGTTATGGTGATATTCCTTTCTACCGTCAGTTTAACCTCGGTCATAAGAGTTTTCTACGGGGATATCGTCGCAACCGATTTACAGGAGATGGGATTAGTTTTGCGAATACGGAGGTGAGATTAGAGTTACTCAAAAAAGAACATAATGTGATTCCTTTTCGCCTCGGGTTGAAAGGTTTTTTTGATGCTGGCCGTATTCACCAGGATGGAGAGGATTCCCGCAAAGTTCACTTAGGCTACGGTTGGGGATTTTATTTTATCCCCTTTACGGAAGTGGTTGCATTGAATGTTTCTTTTGGCTACTCCGAAGAAGAAACAAGCTTCTTAAGGTTCAGCATTGGAGCGACTTTCCGATAAGGGTCGTTTCATTTTCCGCTGGTAATCGAATCACATTCCAATATGACTATTAGCCCATCTCTGATGGTTGATCAAGTTCCGGTATAAATGAAGAGGTTGAAGTGCTTGAAATCATTCCAGATGAAACTGATGCCCAGTATGCAGGGTAAGGAGGCAAACCGGAGAAGAAGCAGGAATAAAAAAAACGGGCCGGAAGCATAACTTCCGGCCCGTTCTGTAATACATACTTTATTAGTCGGGGCTACCCACTTTGATCATGGCGCAGCGGAATCCGATAGTTGCGCTGGAAGAGTCAGCATTGAAGTAACGACGTGAGCCAGGAGATAAGTAATAGGCAATGTCGTACCAGGATCCTCCGCGGTATACTTTTACATTATCATAAATGTCGCCACTTTCAGGTGCCAGAGGAGAGCTATCAGGGTTAAAGAGTAAAGACTCTTTTGGCTTGTAAGCAATATCATCTAACCACTGGTCAGGACGAATTTCTGTCTTTCCTTTTCTCCGGTATGGGTTGAAGTCATCAACATCCTCGAAAGCCAATACACGGTAGGCATCTTGAGTCCATTCTGCTACGTTTCCAGACATGTTGTACAGCCCAAAGTCGTTAGGCCAGAACTCATATACAGGAGCAGGTGTCATATACCCATCAGTCATGTTTTTGCCATCGCCACCTCTCCATCCAGCGTAATCACCACGTCCACGCTTAAAGTTAGCTCTGAAACGTCCTTTGCGATCACGAAGAGACTTGCCTTCCCATGCGTAGATTTCACTTTCCAGTAAACCACGAGCTGCATATTCCCATTCGGCCTCAGTTGGGAGACGGTAAGAAGGAAACAATACTGCATCATCACCTTCGCTTTCTTCAACGGCACCATTTACCGTCTTGGTCCGCCACTTACAGTATTCGTTGGCCTGGTGCCAATCCACTCCTACTACCGGATAGAGGTAGAATGCAGGGTGGCTGAAGTAGTTTTCCATTAAAGGCTCGTTAAACGCAAGATCGCGCAACCAAACCAAGGTATCAGGAAGGAGATCATTATAGCGCTCGTCTTCGGCTTTTCCACCCTCGTCATTAAGGTCGCCGTTCAACACGCCTTTCAGGAAATGTTTCCAGTTTAGGTTGGAAACTTCCATTTCGTCCAGGTAAAAGCTCTGAACCGTCACCTGACGCTGACGATTGTTCATTGCATTTTCAATATCTTTTTCGCCACCTCCCATGAGGAATGAACCTCCTGGAATCAGTACAAGGCCTTCTGCAGGAGCAGATTCCTTAAACTTCTTCGGCTTAAATGTTTCTTCAGAATACTTGACCCCGGTTTTGGTATCCCGTTTGGTCATTTTGTTGATCTTGCTCTTCTGGCTGTTACAGCCAACCATGAAACTTCCTGTTATCAGGACTGCAAACACGAATATGAGACTTCTGCTTTTCATAGATGTGATAAATTGACGTATGTATTACGACGCGAAAGCTTGATTTATTGCGATCCTCGCAACCTGACACAAGATGAGAATGATTCTCTGATGAAAGGTTAGGAGTCAAAGTACTTCTTTATGTACTACTCAGTCCGTGGGATTAAAACCGTGGACAAGGCAGTTTTCTGTGCTTAAACTTATTTTTCCGGTATTGCTCAAACTCCAATACTACAGACACTTCATGAGATCCGCCAGAAATTCCCTGAGTAAGATCGGAAGTTGTATAGTCATAAGAATATCCGAAACGGAATGGCCCACTATGTACGCCGATCAATCCGATCATCGCATCACGATGGCGATACCACAGTCCAAATACCATTGGGTCTACATTTACATAGACGCCGGCATCAATCTGGTAAAACTCTCCTTGCATCTTATATAAGAATGCAGGCGTAATGGAAGCTTCGTTGCGGCTTCTCATTCCACTAATAGGAATTTTGATTCCCCCCGTTACCGTAAACTTACGTGGGAGACTCGCATCCACATCGGCAGGTAGTCCGCTACCACTTCCGGTGTAGAATCGCTCTTCTGGTTCTGTAATATGATTTACAGTTAATCCCAGCCAGGCATACTTGTTGAAATAAGCTACTCCCGCATTTACATCCGGACGTATTACTGCCTGAGAAAGGCCGCCACCGGGACCCGGCTCAAAAGAAGGCTGGGTAAACCCGTTTCGCGGATCAATCTGATCCGGAAAGCGTAACTTGAAAAAGTCAATACTAGCTTGCTGAATCCCGCCCGATAGACCAAACCGAAGGGTATGATCATCTGAAAGGTCAACCTGATAGGCATAATTTACGATTACATCGAGCTTAGTTAAATTTCCTTCACCCGCTACATCAGAATGGAACGTTACCCCCAATCCTTGCGTAGTACCTAAGAAGTACACCGGCTGATCGTAGCTAAAAGCAAACTGCCGATACGAACCTGCGATCTTAACCCATTGTGCACGATAGTTCATCGCGATACGGGGACCAATACCAGAACCGGTAAATGCCGGATTCAAATAAGTCAGGTTACTATAGAATTGAGAATACTGGGGATCCTGTGCCCTCAAGGTTGTGCAAACCATGAGACTCAAGGCGAGGAAAAGTAAAAGTTGAGCAAGCACATTTTTCATTTGCAACAGTGTTAATGAATAAATTGCAAGAGATGGTAAAAGTACCATTATTCTTCTGAAATAAATAATGGGATGTTAATTGGATATTACATCGTTTGAAATAATTATACCAAAATCCCATCGGGTGATTAAATGATTGTTAAGCCGCCTTCCCCGCAAGTCTCTTTCACGCAGAATTCTTTATATTAACAGAGAAAGCCTACTTTTATTTAATTTTCCTCCGGATTTTTTTCAGAAAATAAGGAACGCTTGAACCCGGTATTCTCAGGTACAATTTTTCAGAAATCTCCTTCTTAACGGAAAAGTCCCAAAAAGTTACAAATAAATATTTCAGGATGCCTGAAAGAAGCAGCATTTTTGATATGATCGGACCCGTCATGATTGGGCCTTCCAGTTCCCATACAGGAGGAGTTGCACGTATTGGTCGGGTAGCGCGAAAGATATTTGGAGGACAGCCGGATTCGGTAGAAATTATTTTTTACAACTCATTTGCCCGAACCTATGAAGGGCATGGGAGTGATCGGGCCGTTCTTGCGGGTTTGCTGGATATGCGGCCAGATGATGAACGCTTGAAAGAAGCACTCGATTTAGCTACTGCAGCAAATCTGGAGTATAAGATGCGAGCCGTTATGAACGCATCGGCCTTGCATCCGAATTCGATTCGCTTAAAAATGCAATCCGAAGATCGAAAGATGGACATAAGGGGAATCTCCAGGGGAGGAGGCTTGATTGCGATTGTGGAAATAGATGGGTTCTCCTGCTATTTTTCTGCTCAGCAGCCCACCCTGATTATTACTGCTGAAGATGTCCCGGGTAGTATCGCTTATATTTCCAGTGTGATAACGAATGAAGCTTGTAACATCGCCACGATGTCAGTGATTCGGAGTGGGAAAAATGATATTGCCAAACTGGTGATAGAATTAGACTCGCCTGTGCGAGAGCTTACCATTGCATATCTGAAAAGCCTTTCCTGGATTTTGAGTGTGATCTGGTTGCCGGATGCCGATATCTGATCATGGATCGTAGATTTCATGAGTCTTTTGGTAGAGTCCAGAGCCATACTCGTAGATTAAGCAATTCTGCGACTTGTTATTAGTAGCTAAGATCAGCAGATTTGAGCTTGGAAGACCTGTGAGTATCAGTAGCCTTCCCCATGAATCTTTATATTTTGAGCACAATGAAAAGGATCCTGTTTATCAGCTTAATGATTGTAGGCGTCGCTATTTCTGCACAGGCGCAAAGTAATAATATCTGGAGCCTGCAGAGGTGTATCGATTATGCCCTGGAGAATAACCTGCGCTTGAAGCAATCTGGATTGAATCTCGAAATCAGTCGCCTTGATCTCGCAAATTCCCAGGCAGCGCGGTATCCCAATTTCAACCTGGGAACCAATTATAATTTCAACTTCGGGCGTACGATCGATGTTTCTACCAATGAGTTTCGCTCAGAGAATAACCAAACCATGAGTTTGGGAGCTAATACCTCCGTAACCCTGTTTTCTGGTTTTCAGCTCAGTAACCAGATAAAACGGGATCAAATCAATTTGCTCTCGAGTGAATTGGATTTGAAACAGGGAGAAATGGACCTGATCCTGCAAGTAGCACAAGCCTATCTGCTAGTCTTATTTAATGGAGAGATTTTGGAAAGTGCAGAAGTGCAACTCAGTTCTACCAAAGAACAGAGGGATCGTACAGATAAGCTTGTAAAAGCCGGAAACCTGGCAAGGGCAAGCCTGCTTGAACTGGAATCACAAATTGCAACGGACGAATTGGCGATTGTGAATGCGCGCAATCAATTAGAAATCGCACATGTGAATTTACAGCAACTGATGCTGTTGGATCTGGAAGCTCCTTTTGGTATTGAAAAGCCGGAACTGGACGCGCCGGGGAGTGGGATTTTATCTACCAACTCCAATGAGGTGTATTCTATTGCGATTAATAATCAGCCGTTTATTCAGAGTGCAGATATGCAGGTCGAGAGTGCTGCAATAGATATTAAAATCGCTGAGAGTGGTAAATATCCTACCCTCACCCTTTCCGGAAATGTAAATAGTTTTTATTCCAATAAAAACCGACTGTTTTTGGGGAATGTTGAAGTCCCTTTTACCCAGTCTGTCAAAGTAGATGATATCCCCGTTACGATTACGGGTACTGCTGAACAACCCAATTTTCAAGATAACTACAGTTATTTTGACCAGATCAATGATGCACGTGGATCCGGGATATCGTTTGGATTGAATATTCCCATCTACAACCGGGGAGTGGTTAAAAACAATATTGCCCGGGCGCAGGTAGGCTATAAAAACGCTAAGCTGAATGCAGATATCCAGCGACAGGTTTTACAGCAAACAATCGAACAGGCCTATCTGGATGTAACGCAGGCCTATAGTACTTACACTGCTACGGAGCGCCAGATCAATGCATTGGAACTCACCTTTGAAAACTCCGAGAAGCAGTTTAATCTCGGCATGATCAATTCGGTAGATTACCTGATCGCCAAAAACAACCTCAACCGGGCTCGCAATGACCTGGTCAGAAATAAGTTTGACTTCCTCTTTAAAACTAAAATCCTTGACTTCTATCAGGGAAAACCCATCGGATTCTAGGAATTGGGAGTGAAATGACCAGAACAGGCGTTGGGAGAACTTTTTCCGACGCCTGTTTGGGTTTATCCTGAGGGGAAAGGTAGGAAAGAAATAAAGGTCTTGTTAATTTGGCAAATCAAATAATCCGTCATGGCAAAGCAGAAAAAGAGCAGTAATAAGTGGTTGATTATCATCGGCATTGTAGCAATGTTGGGGATTGCATTTGCAGGTGCTAAGGCATTCGGTTTGATTGGTAAAAAAGAGGTGCTGAAGGTAAAACTAGAGCAGTCTGAAAGCCGGACGATCCACGCACGGGTAACGGAATCGGGTGTGATTGAGCCTACGGTTGACGTACCGGTTGCTCCTGATGTATCCGGGGAAGTGGTTGCCTTGAAAGTCAGGGAAGGAATGGATGTCAAGCAGGGAGATTTGCTCGTTACAATTCAGCCGGATGACTATGTTGCTTTATTAGAGCAAGCACAGGCATCACTTAATCAGGCAAAAGCCAACCACTTGCAGGCGAAGGCTCGGGTGAGTGAAACTTCTGCAACCTTGATGCAGGATTCTGTTTCGATGGGACGTACCCGGCAACTGTACAAAGAGGAAGTCCTTTCCAAGGTAGAATTGGAAAATTCCGAACTGAAATTCAATGTTTCTAAATCGCAAAAAGTTTCTGCGGAATACAGCGTTCGTGCGGCCTACTACCAAATGAGGAATGCCGAAGCTTCTCTCCGGCAAGCAAAACAACGATTGGATCGCACCAATATATATGCCTCGATGGATGGCACGATCACGCAACTGAATGTTGAGATCGGGCAGCGGGCAGTAGGAACCGGTCAAATGGCAGGAACCGAAATCCTGAAAATCGCTGACCTTTCTAATATGGAAGTTGTTGCTGAGGTAAATGAAAACGATATTATTAATGTGAGCCTCGGAGATTCTGCGAAAGTAGAAGTGGATGCCTACCCGGATAAGATCTTTTATGGAAAAGTAACCGAAATCGCTTATTCTGCGGCGGTAGCAGGGATGTCCACTGCTGATCAGGTGACAAATTTTGAAGTAAAGGTCGGAATCGATCCAAAATCCTACGTCGGCCAGGATATTGAGTCAGGCGATAAGGCCGATCGTAGTCCTTTCCGGCCGGGGATGACTGCATTAGTGGAAATTTATACGAATAGTGTCAAAGACATTGTCGCTGTGCCGATACAGGCGGTTACCCTCGAAAAACGCCCCGAAGAAGATTCGTTGGATACGGACTTCAAACCGGGAGAAATCATCTTTCGGTATGAAGATGGAAAAGCAGTAGCCGTACCGGTAGAGACAGGCATAAGTGATGATACCTATATTCACATCAAATCAGGGCTTGAGACAGGCGAAACGATAATCACCGGCCCTTACACCATCCTCACCAAAGAGTTGAAAGATGGAACTGCAGTAGAAGAGGACAAGGACGACGACAAGAAAAAAGGCCCCTTCTGGAAGCGGAACTAATCAATCGTAGCAATCACTTTGAGTTCAATCGCAATCGGCGTAGGAAGGGAATTGATTTCTACCGTCGTGCGGCAGGGTTGGTTGTCCTTAAAGTATTCGGCGTAGAGTTTATTGTAGGTCGGAAAATCTGATTTCATATTTGTCAGAAATACCGTTACATCTACCACCTGCCCCCAGGACGATCCCGCATCTTCTAGGATATATCTTACGTTTTGGAAAACGGATCTGCATTGAGCTTCGATATCATGGGAGAGAATATTTCCCGCTTCATCTAAGCTTACTCCCGGAATTGTTGCAGTTCCTCTTTCGCGCGGTCCAACACCTGAGAGAAAAAGCAGATTGCCGACGCGTCTTGCATGTGGGTACAATCCGACGGGTTCCGGGGCTTTGCTGCTATCGTATTTTGAGCTTTTCATAGAAAGAAAACGGTAAAAGTTAATGACTGTTTATGGCAGCAAAGAATTGTTCCAATTTGCGTGGATCAAGATTGCCTTTTGTCCGCACTCCGCTGCATATATCCACCCCGAACGGCTGCACAGTTTCAATGGCTTCGCGAACATTATGAGGGCCTAATCCGCCCGCCAGAAAAACGGGAATAGGGGACTGGGAAACAATCTGCCTGCTCAGGTCCCAATTATGGGTTCTTCCGGTTCCGCCGAGTTGTTTGACTTGCAGGTTGGGGTTGCCGGAATCGAGTAATAGCGCATCTGCTGATTCGGCTATCTGCAAGGCTTCTGTTACGGAGGATTCATCCCGTACATGAATAACCTGCACAACCCGAATACCGGGTAAGGCTTCTCTGATTTGGGCATAAGTGCCCGTCTCCAGTGCATCTACAAGTTGTACGGTATTGGTTTTGACAGCTTGCTGGTGCGCAATAATATCAGCGGCACGGGTCCGGCTTGTCAGCAGGAAGGAAGCAACGGGCGGTGGGACACTGCGGGCTATCTCTGAGATTAAGTCATCAGAAATCACACCGGGGCCACTGGGCATTTCGCCTACTAGTCCCAAGGCTGCGGCTCCTTGTCTAATTGCTAATTGCGCTTCTTTCAGGCTGCTGATGCAACAAATTTTTACACGGACAGGCATAGCTTATGGTTTGATGAGCACCGAAAGGTAAGAATTTTGTCGGGCATGAAAGGAATGTTATTTTTGATCGCTTTAGTTGATTTCGCTCTATGCAAAATATCCTCACCATATTCCGAAAGGAAGTCGCGTCCTTCCTCAATTCACTGATTGCCTATGTGGTAATCAGCGTATTCCTGATCGGAGTAGGCCTGTTTTTCTGGATTTTTGAATACAATGTGATCGAAGGAACCTATGCTACGATGGCGCCGCTGTTTGAGTATGGCCCGTTTATGTTCTTATTTCTGGTGCCTGCGATCACGATGCGTGCATTTTCCGAAGAGATTCGGAATGGTACCATTGAGTTTTTATCCACTAAACCTCTGACGGACTGGCATATTATATTGGGGAAATTTCTGGCTGCTACTTTTCTGGTCTTCTTTTCCCTCCTGCCCACGCTGGTCTATTTTTTCTCGGTCTATTGGTTGGGCGATCCGGTTGGGAATATAGATACCGGTGTGACAATGGGCTCCTATATTGGTCTTTTTCTGCTCGGCTGTATTTTTGCAGCGCTAGGCTTGTTTACTTCTGCCCTGTCTGACAATCAGATCATCGCCTTTATCCTCGGCGTATTTCTCTGTTTCATTCTATTCATTGCCTTTGATTTTTTAGCAGAAATCAGCGATCTCGGGAGTATTAATGGGTTTCTCGTGAAATTGGGAATTATGGAACATTACCGGAGCATCAGCCGTGGGGTCGTGGATACTCGTGATTTGCTGTATTATTTCACAGTCATAGCGATTGCCCTGATCGCGACGCAGATGGTGTTGCATGTGAAAAAAGGGTAAGTTTCATTCCCCCAACAAGCGCTCAATAAAACTGCTCGATTCCGCTACAAATTCTGTGTACAAATCGCCGGTTCCGGGGCCATAAAAGCCTGTGTGGATTTTACGAATGCGCCCATTGCGATCCAGAAAAAAGGACGTCGGAAATGCCATTACCTGATTGACCATAGGAAGGGCTGCTTCTGCGGCACCTTTTTCGCCGGTGAAATCTGCCAGCAATAGTTCATAATCAACTCCAAATCGATCTTTCAGCCGGGTGAGGTTACGGATCGCAGTCTCCTGATCGGAACCCCGCTCAAATGCCAGTGCCACAATTTCGAGGCCCTGATCGCGATAGGTATCATAATATTCGCGAAATAGCTTGGTCTCGTCCATACAATTGGGGCACCAGGAACCCATCAGCTGTACAATGACAACCTTCCCCTTATACCGGGAGTCGGAAAGTGAAACCGTTTCACCCGCAAGGTTGGGGAAGGTAAATTCCATCTGCTCAAATCCAGGCTTGAGAAAAGTAAGCGAATCGGGATTCCGAAGACTGGCCGATTCACTTCGGGCGGCAATCCAGGGTTCTTCCCAGTGATTCCCCGAATAAAAAACACCATTGAGGCTGTCGGCCGTTGCTTTCGCTAAGAATAAAAAAGCATGTGAACCATCAAATGCTGAGAGTTTCAGGCTGTCTCCATCGGCTACTCCCTGCAAGAATCTATAATCTCCGGTTTCGGTGAGGAAGGTGCCCGTTACCTTTCGGCTTGCTTGTTCAAAAACGCCGATTGCCGGATAAGTTGGGTAATCCGGGTCGGTACTGTTAGGGCTGAAAGTGGTTGCCCATTTCCCGGCGACTGCTGCCGGTGCTGATTTACTAGCTACCCCAAATCGAGAAATTTCTCTTGCTTTTGCTTCGAAGGGAATCTTATAATCGGCTCCCCGGGAAAAATCCTGCCAGTAGCCCCGCATCGTCAGGCTGTCAGTCAATGCAGCTGCAAAAACGGAATTGAACACTGCCAGCTGAATGAATACAGAATCATTGCGAATCTCAACGCTTTCGGCATCGAGCCTTTCACTTGCATTGATAATGGTAAGATGATACGCCTCTCCTTCCTTATTGAGTTCGAAATTGAAGGGCAAATCGGCCTTGCCGAGATCCAGGTTTGCCCGCCAAATCCCTGCCATAGGCAGGATAGGGGCTGGAGTATTACAATTGATCAGTAAAAGCGCTGCCAGAAGCAAGGCGAGGGATTTGCGCATACATCAGGAGAGTAATTGTTTCAGAACAGGGAGGGTATTATCCATGATGCGCTCTTCCAGATTGTCAGTAGGAGCCTTTACAAATGCCTTGCCTGTGATGTTTTCATACAGCTCGATATATCGGTCTGTAACACTCTCCAAAAAGGGATCGTCCATGTGGGGCATGCTTTGGCCCTCCAGTCCCTGGAATCCGTTTTCCATGAGCCATTTTCTGACAAATTCTTTGGAAAGTTGTTTTTGGGGTTCGCCAGCAGCCTGCCGTTCGGTATATCCCTCTTCATAGAAGTATCGGGAAGAATCTGGGGTATGGATTTCGTCGATCACATAAATGTCATCATCCACATAGCCAAATTCGTATTTGGTATCAACGAGTATCAAGCCTTGTTCACGCGCCAGGGCTGTTCCTTTTTCAAATAACTGGAGCGAATAATGCTGAATACGGGCATATTCTTCTGGGTCGAGGAGTTTTGATTTTAGAATATCGCGCGCGCTGATGTCTTCGTCGTGCCCAATCTGAGATTTGGTCGCGGGCGTAATGATCGGCTCGGGCAGTTTGTCATTTTCTTTCAACCCGTCGGGTAGCGGTACACCACAGATTTCGCGGAGGCCGGATTTGTACACCCGCCAGGCATGGCCGGCGAGGTAGCCCCGTACCACCATCTCGATGGGAAAGGCATTACATTTGCGACCAATCGTTACGTTCGCATCAGGTACCGCAATCACATGACTGGGAACGAGGTCGGCTGTTGCTTCAAAAAAATGTGCGGAAGTCTGATTGAGTACCTGTCCTTTGTACGGAATCGGTCGGGGCAAAACATGGTCAAAAGCGGATATGCGGTCTGAGACCACAATCACGAGGTACTCATCATTGATGTTATAGACATCTCTCACTTTGCCTGTGTAGGTCGAGACTTGTCCGGGAAATTGAAATTGGGTTTCTTGGATAGCATGCGCCATAAATCTGCAAAATTAGAAGCTTATTCGCTGCTCAAAGATATAGAATATTTCGAGATGCTTTCTTATTCCTTTAGCCTTCTTACAACCTGAAGAAAATTTGTTCGTTCCTTATATGGAGGCCATCATTTTTCCGTATATTCATAGTTGTCTCCTTCCTATTTATTATTAGATCGAAAACGACCGCGCTATGCTGCGAAAAATCGATTCTCTTGTCCCTGCTTTTTTAAAAGACCTGGATAAACATTTGCTCCTGAATCATCCGACGCTTTGGGCGACGCGTGTACATTATTTGTTGTTTGTCGTGCTGGGCATCTTTGGCCTGATGGGCTTTCGGGCGCTGGTGCCGGGGATGGATGTGGCAAGTCCCCCGAGTCCCTGGTTGTGGTTTTGGCTGGCCCTGATTCCTACCGTGGCAATTTTCCTGTTTTGGGGATTTTCGGCCTCCTTGTTTGAGGTGGAACGATTTTTTGGCCATACTTCACGCATGAAACAGGTGGGGGTACAGGCGATTTATTTAGGAGGCATATTGGTTCTGGGAATAGTGCCGTTTGTTTTGGCAAATACGATCACTTACCATATGGCTCATTCGGTAACGGATGCAACTCTTGCTTCGGATGTGAATGTGCTGAATATGGGAGATGTCTATTTTCCGCAAAACAGCTCAGATCTCCGAACCTTACCCGATCAAAGTTTTAGTCGATTTACTTATTGGAATGAGTATGAAATGGGCGTGATGCGGGAAGATGAGTTGATTGAGGAATTTCAAACTCAAACCGTGGCAGAACAGGAGGAGTTGATCGCGGCTTATATCGATGTTGTGGAGAAATATAGCAGATATCGACCAGAGGGAGAACCCGCTCAAATTTTAGCAAATTATCAACAGCAAAAACTCATCTATAATTACGAGTTTCAGGAGGCCCTTACCTCTGTTAACCTTTCGCTGAAGCGAATCGCTACTGCCAAAGGAAATGGCTATGAGTTTCAAGATTCCGAAACGCTGTTGAACACCGTTTTTATGTTGTTCTTAGTGTGGTTGACCTTCATGATATTTATTCGGACCCGTGGAAGTCAGTTTTTAGTTGCGGTATTGACTGGACTCTCCGGTTTTATGATTTCCGTTATATTGGGATTCATCATGAATGAGGTTTTTCGCTGGGAAGAAGAGATCGTAATTGCTACTTTGTTTATCAGTTGGTTTGCCGTGTTATGGGGCATGGCCTTTGTCTCTGGCACTTCCAGTACGCAAACCCGATTCTGGAAAACGGTCAGTCTGATGTTAGCGACTGCGATGACCCCATTTGTTCCCTTCTTTGTGGGATGGTCTTTTGGCCATTTTGGGGAAGAAGCCAGTTTATTGCTGGGGACTGTTTTTAGCTTCCTGGTCTGGTCGTTTGTGTTTAATCAGCGATTTTTTGAATTGCAGGCAGCTCCAAGAAATGACTAACACATTTTTGTCAACACGATAAGTGATCTAATTCTTCAATCAAGTCGAACTATGTACCAGCGCTTATTGGATATGATTCCGGGATTTCTCAAAAAGTGGGATCATCATCTCTTACTCAATTACCCCCGTATATGGGCTACTCGTATCCATTTCGTTGCGATATTGGGGCTGATAGGATTAGGGCTTGCTACGGTGAGTGCGTTGCTTACGTCGGTAGAATTGACTGACATTCCCGATCCGGAAATGCGGAGCCTGATGCTGCTGATTGGGGTCGTGATTGCGGTAGGAGCCTGGGCCTGGTGGGCAGCTGCACATTCCAATACGGGAGGCTACACCCCTGAGAATACCCTGTCCACCCGTTTGACTACTCAATTGATTTTCTTTGGAGGAGTTATGCTGTTGGCACTGATTCCCTTGGTTTATGGAACTATTTTAACGGAAAAAATCCGAACGTCGATTGAGCCTGCTGAATTGATCGTAGATATAGAGGCTCTTAATGTAGGAGAGGGATTCTTCTCAAATAATCAACATGAGCGGAGTCGTATGATGGGAGAATACCTGCCTGATTATGTAATTAATTTACATCCGCTCGACACGCGTAATTGGGAAGAGTGGAGAGATGAATATCGAAAAACACTCAAAGAGAGTTCCCTGGCTGAAAAGAAAGAATTTATTGCAGGTTATCTGGAAATCATGCCCAAGTATTCAGGTAATCCGAATGACTTATATTCGCCAGAAAAGGTGTTGAAAATATTCCGATCGGGACAGCCCTTGCGATGGGATGAGCTTGAGGGGGATAAGTGGCAGGCCCGAAAAAATATTGAGCGTATAAAGCGTGCCCATGGGGGGTATATGGCTTTTCAGGATACTGCTTATCTATCGATATGGATGATGTTTGTATGGATGTTTGGCCTGGCGGTGGTCGTGTTTATAGGCGTAAAACCCCGTGATTTTATCATTTCCGGGGTAGTAGGGATAGTTTTGATGGTAGGACTAGGTGCTAGTATGTCTGCTATTGTTTACTTGACCGAGCGGGTGCTAGGACTTCGGATAGAAGAGGTGTTTGCTGTCATGATTCCACTAGGATATGTGGGCGCATTATGGGTTGGCTTTAATGGCTGGGTAGGAAAACCTATTTCCTGGCTACAACCTGTTTCCCTGATTCTCCTCACCATTGCAACTCCGTTGCTACTATTTTTCGAAGGAAATATGCTGGATCAAGTGAATGTATTGGATTTTCCGTATGACTGGACCGGGGATATTTCTTTTATTCTGGCACTATTGGGATCGGTTCTCTTTGCAGGGGTAGTCTGGAATGCCTTCTTCTGGCCTAGAATCTCTCAATATTGGAATGCGCCCAAGCGGAAATAGGAATGTCCTTTGTGCCTGTTCAGTCTAATCAGGAATCCGCCACAGGCGCTTTGCTCCTTTCCGCCTTTGCATTCATTCCAATAGGGATGCATTTACACATTATATTTCCCCAGTACCTTAAGCGCCACTTCAAAATTTTTGGGATAAGGAGCCGAAAACTCTACTTCTTCTTCTGTATGGGGATGGAAAAAACCAAGGGTCTGGGCATGCAGCAAATAGCCACGGTTGATCGGCAGTTCGTCCCTTTTGCTATTGGCCTTATATTTCCGCTTGAATTGAGAAAGCATCATATCTTCCCCGCCATATAATTCATCTCCGACAATCGGAATCCCGGAACTTGCCAGGTGGATACGGATTTGGTGGGTACGACCGGTTACCGGCTCGCAGCGAAGCAGGGTGAAATTTCTAAAATTCTCTTCTGTATTGATAATGGTAATAGAGGGCTTTCCTGCTGCGCTGACGGTCACCTTCCGATTCGTAGAGACCAGTAAAGGCAGGTCGATTACATGGTGCTCAAATTGATGGACGCCCTTCACCAGCGTTTTATAAAACTTGCGCACCTTCCGGTTTTGAAACTGAAGGGCCATCGTTCGATATACTTCCTGCCCTTTTGCCATCAGGATGACACCGGAGGTGTTTTTATCCAATCGATGACAGAGGGTCAGCTCCTCATTATAGGATTTGCTCCAGCGGTAGAGGTTACGATTACTTTTGTCATCGAGACTGGAAACATATAAAGGCTTATTGACGACAAGGATATAATCGTCTTCATAGAGAATGAGGTCTTCAAACTGAATGAATTTCTGCTTGCCGGGTGCTGCCATGAATAAGGATTACCGATGAATAATAGAAGTGTATCGCAAAACGCGGGCACGAAGTTACACATTATTCTGTTTGTATCGTTTCTGCTCGAAATGGATAGATTGGCTATCCCAATATTCCAATTAACCAGTTATATCCCTGTACTTCTTTTTTTGCGGATTTATAGGTGGGGAAATATTTTTCCACCCAGGCCCAATAGGCAGGACTGTGGTTCATTTCCCGGAGGTGCATGAGTTCGTGTACGATGATATAATCAATCAGGTGTTTGGGTAAAAAGATCAGGTGCCAGTTGAAGTTGAGGTTGCGCTTGCTGCTGCAACTTCCCCATTTGCTCACGACATGTTTGATGGTGATTCGATTAAATGATGAGCCGGTTTCTCGCCCGATTTCCTGGGTGCGCTGGGTAATGAAGCGTTTGGCGAGTGCCCGGAAGGCATCAAATAAAATAATTTTTTTGTCTAGCTGTTGATCGCCAGGCTGGAGATATAGCGTAATTCGATCATCTTTTACCTGTACCCATCGCTGCTGATCTTCGGCGTAGGTAATGGGATACCATTTTCCCATATACAGGATTTCACCGTGTTCCAGTCGCTTTAAAAATTGGGCGCGTTCCCGATACAATTGGGAACGAATGTGATACTGCTTGAGAATCCACCTCGATTTCTGCTGGAGAAAACTTTCTATTTTGGGATCTAATTTGCCGGAAGGGGTATTGATCGTAAGTACCGGTTCCGGGTCGCGAAATGCGATGCTCATTCGGTTACGGGAACGCACGAGGCGATAGGGAATAGATTCTCCGGAAAGGGTCAGGTGCATGGAAGGAAACTAAATACTGCCGTGGCTAGTTGGTGGGTTCATCTAAATCTGTATCTAACAGCGTTTGAGCTTCTTTCGCTAAAGCGGGTAAATCATTTTGAGCGTGAAGCCAGATCGTATCGACTCCTGTTACATCATATTGATGAATGAGCGTATTGCGAAAATTGATTGCCCAGTCTGATTGAGTCAGACGAATCTCGATTTTTTGTAATTTCCAAAGTGCCTCTCCAATTATACCCATTCTACGTTCTACTGCATCTATCTTCTCAAGATCATCTGCCAATTCTTGCCATGAATTGATAGGAGAAAGGTATCGTTGGATGAGTTCGATCGAATCTACGATATCAAACAGGTATTTCTTTGGATTTCGACTCATGCTCGAAGATCAGTTCCTTTGTAGATTCCACTTCTTCTCTAAAATAAGGATTCCGAAAAGAAAGATATCGCACCCAGTCTATCTGGCGATCCAATAATGCCGCAAGTTCTTGTTTGATCTTGAGGGGATTGTCAAGGAATTCGCGTACTGTCATTAATTCTTTGGCGGGTTCGTATAGAAAATCGATATCAGATGTTTCTCGGAAGCTAATGGAATCCAGTGCAGACCCAAAGAGCCATACCCTGTTCATTTTGTATTTTGTACAAAGCGCTCGTATTTCTGCCAGATGTTTCTGTACTATTGGTGCCATAGGCCAAACTATCTAACTAAGGTACACATTTTTTAGAAATGCTGCTTATTGCTTCCCGACGAATAGCTGGGTAATATAGTACTCTCCTTTGCGGTTTTTGATCACTGAAATGCCTGTGAATATCCAGTTTCCATCCATGTTTTCCTTATGACCAGGGCTCTTGATCCAGTCTCTAACGGCATCACGGGCGATCCGGGTTTGGCGAGGATAAGTCGCATAGAGATTTTCTGCTACGCGGTAAGGGACATTGGCATATTTACGAACCGCATCCAGTCGGTTGTTGAACCCATCATGAGAGAATTTGACTCGCCCGGCAGCCATGTCTTCGGAATGTGTTCGGGCGATTTCGCTGAGAGCGCCTTTCGCTTTTAGAGGCCGAAGGCCTTTGGAGGTGCGATATTGATTGACAAGGGTATGTACCTCCTTGGCAATTTGAATTTCTTCTGAAATGCGATCCGGGGACCAAAAAGAAAGCTGTGGAGCAATCAATGCCAGCATCACTATGGGGAAAAATACTCGTTTTATCATCGATTAGATAGTTTCTGGTCTGAATGATACAAGCTTCGTTCCAAAAATACTGAGCGTAGTTTTCTCAGACCCGACATCAATCAGGACGCATCCAGTCTCAATACTCACTACTTTGATTTGTCTATCTACTTACTTGTTACAGCTTTGCGTCTTCTCCCCGTATTGCTCCTGCAGAACCTATTTTTTGACCAATAGCGACACGGAGCGTCATCAGGTGGTGATAGACTTCAAAGAGACGGTCGCTTTCTATTTCGTCGTTTGCCTTCGTATCCCGGAGCTTGAGCATTGCTTCTTGCTCGAGTTTGGAGACTTTCTTGAATTTATAGTGATACATCGCGCCCTTCACGGTTTTCTCCATCCGCTCGTCCATATCCAAGACATGATGATCAATCTTTTTCCAGTTGGGGCTAATCTCCGGAAGGGTAAGGAGGTCGGTAACCAATTTGCAGATAGCCTGATCCGGATGATTGAGGTAGGAGTGGAGCGTAAAGGCGTTTCCCTGCTCAAATGCTGTGAAAATCTCCGCTTTTAACTGCTCGTATACGTGGTTTTCAAACTGAAGTCCTTCCAACTCTACCAGGAAAAATTCTACTAAGTGAATCTCTTCCTGATCAATTTCTGTTTCTTCTATTTCCCAGGGTTGCAGCGTTTCGGGCGCTTCAACAAATGTTTTGTCGTGATAGTTGATCAGTACCCGGAGTAATTCGCGCTCTTGGCTGGCCAGTTCCAGTTGCTCAAAGCCTTTGAGGTCTTTGACTTCTGCCTGTGGCTCCTTTTCGCTCCGACGCCGTTTTTCGCGTGCATCAATTTTTGTGATTTCCTGGCGCGCCTGATCTACGGCATGGGTCATTAGCGACTCTGTGATGTCCATGCGCTGAGCGACATGCTTGATATACATTTGGCGCTGGACCAGATCGGGAATCAGGCCTACTGATTCTGCCAGGCTTTTGATCAGGTCGGCTTGAAAACGCGGGTCTTCAACCGTCTGCCCCACACTCATTACGCGAATCTTGAAGGACAAAAAGTCTAATGCTTCTTTGTCGATATATTCCAGAAAAGCAGCACTCCCTTTCTCTATAACAAAGGAATCCGGATCATGATTATCTGGGAGAATGAGGACCTTGACTTCCATATCCTGCTTGATCAGCAGGTCGATGCCCCGCATAGCGGCTTTGATACCAGCAGCATCGCCGTCGTAGATCATCAGGACATTCTTCGTGAAGCGTCGAATGAGCCGGACCTGCTCAGGGGTAAGGGCGGTACCACTGGAAGCCACTACATTTTGAATGCCGTTTTGATGCAGGACAATCGTGTCCATGTATCCCTCTGTCAGGATGCATCGATCGGCATTGCGGATGTGCTGTTTGGCTTGGTATAAACCGTAAAGGACTTTACTCTTATGGTAAATATCCGATTCCGGCGAATTGATGTACTTGGCTATTTCCTTTTTCTTCCCAAGTATCCGGCCGCCAAATCCGAGGACTTTTCCTACGGGGCTGGCAATGGGGAAGATAATCCTGCCGCGAAATCGGTCGATCAGCTTACCTGTTTTTTCAGAACGACTGGCAAGCCCCAGTTCGGTAAGGTATTCGGGTTTGTATTGGCGGTCTGAAGCTGCGCCTGCAAAGGCTTCCCAGGCATCAGGGGCATAGCCGAGTTCAAAAGTTTCTATCGTAGAAGAGAGAATGCCTCGCTCCTTAAAATAACTCAGTCCGATTTGCTTGCCTTCATCGCTTTGAAGTAATTGTTCATTGAACCAGCGGGCTGCAAATTCATTCACAATGAAAAGGCTCTCTCGCTTATCGCGGGCTTCCCGAAGTTCTGGGGTCTCTTCCTCTTCTTCTATCTCAATGCCATATTTCCGGGCGATGTGCTTGAGGGCTTCAACATAGGAATACCCCTCCATTTCCATGAGGAAATTTACGGCATTTCCTCCCTTTCCAGAGCTAAAACACTTGTAAATCCCTTTGACAGAATTCACTGCAAAAGAAGGCGTTTTTTCTGTCGTAAAAGGGGAGAGTGCCCAGTGATTTTGCCCTTTTCGCTTGAGACTCACATAATCCCCCACGATATCCACCACATCAACTGCGTTGTAGATCTCATCGATTTTTTGCTGGGGAATTCGAGCCATATGGGAATATCATTGCCGGAACAATCCGATCCAGAAGTTATACGCAAATTTACATAAAAATACAGAGCTGCATATCTCGAATCCGGGTGCTGTTTGTGCCTAAATATTCAATTTTGTGGAAATTTGTGTGCATAAGTATGTGGATAACCTGTGGGGAAGCTGTTGGTAAAAAGGGATTAGAAAATGAAATACGGAGATATTTCGGCTATCTAATTGGTAACCGCTTAAAAGGGCTCCTTTTATGTGTATAAGTCTGTGGAAAACCCTGTGGGAAAGTGGAGAAGGAGGTGGAAAAAGATTTTTCGGATTTTTTCGGGACTAAATCATCCACAGGGTAGCTTGTTGAATACGAATCGGATTGTCGGTATCTTGGACCTTCACCTGAATAGTTGCCTAAATATGATTACGGTCCCTACCTTATCCGCCCTGAAATCCTATATGGGAAAACCTATAGGAACTACCGACTGGAAAACCATTAGCCAGGAGATGATTGATGATTTTGCGCGCGCTACTCAGGATTTTCAGTGGATCCATGAAGACACGGAACGAACTCGTAGGGAATCGCCATTTGGGGGGCCGATCGCGCATGGATTTCTGACCCTTTCGTTGGTTTCCAAATTCATAGCTGAACTCCTCACAATTGAGTCTGCAAAAATGGGCGTAAACTACGGATTGAATAAAGTTCGGTTTACTTCCCATGTGCCAGCCGGTAGCAAAGTGCGCCTCCATGCGACCTTGTTGAAAATGAATCCGATCGAAGGAGGAGCAAAGCTTGTTTTTTCATGTATCATGGAAAAGGAAAATAGTGAGCGACCTGCTTGCGTCGCAGAATTTATTGGCCTGATCATGGAATAAGTCTGCGCTTTTCTCCTAATTTTGACGGCTTACCTTGATTAGAAGCCAATGCACCTATCCCTCCAGGAATTGTTAGCACCTTATCCCGTCATTTCGACCCTGCCTGTGCAGTGGGGAGAAATGGATTCTGCCCGTCATGTCAACAATGTCGTATATATCCGATGGCTGGAAACAGCTCGGATCGATTATTTTGCCCGATTGGGCTTTGATGATTTTTCCGGCAAGGAAATCGGCCCTATTTTGGGCTCCGTATTTTGTAAATATATATTTCCTTTGACATTTCCGGATACGGTGTGGATGGGGACTCGTGCTAAAGACTTTAAGGAAGATCGATTCACGATGGAAACGGCTATTTTTAGTGAGCAGCATAGTCGTATTGTGGCTCTGGCAGATGCCGTAATTATACCTTATAATTATAAGCTATTGCAAAAAGCCGGAATTCCTGAGAATTTGATGGCAAATATTCAGCAATTAGAAGCAACACATTCTGGGAAATAATCCATGGCCGAACAGATCAGTGATACAAGTGCTTTTCAGGTCCGGGCTTATGAAATAAATGCCCGTAAAGAAGCCACCTTGCCTTCTATCATCAATTATATGCAAGAGGCCGCCTGGCACAATGCTGCTCAAAGGGGAGCTTCGGTCTATCTGTTGCACGAGCATGGCGTAAGCTGGGTCCTCAATCGGCTCAAACTGGAGATGTTCCGCTATCCCAGGCATCTCGATACGATTACCGTTGAAACCTGGCCTTCGGGGCAGGAGCGGTTTTTTGTCTATCGGGATTATCGGATATTTGATGCGAAAGGGGAATTATTGGGGCAGGCGACCAGTACCTGGATTGTATTTGATCTGGAAACCCGAAAGCTGACATTGGTTCCCGATTTTCTCAAAGATCTGGTGGGGCTGAGTACGCCGGAAAATCATAATCCTTTGCCACGTGCCAGTGGGAAGATTCGGCCGCCCAAAGAATTTGAGCATAGTTGTAATGCTCATGTTCGATTTCATGACCTGGACATCAATGAGCATGTCAATCAGACCTTCTATTGCCAGTGGGCAATTGAAGCATTGCCCGAATCTTTTTTGCGAAATCATAGGCTAAAGACAATAGAACTTGCTTTTAAGGCAGAATGCGGAATGGGAGAATTGATTCATTCGCAGGCCAAACAAGTCGAAGAAAATGTGTTTTTGCACCAATTGACCCAAGGAGACACACAACTGACCCTGGCCAAAACGGTCTGGGAATAAATCAAAACCTAACCCTCTAAATTCTAGTCCAACATGAAACATTTCCTAACTATTTGTGGTATTGCCCTGATGCTGTCTTGCCAACCTACTGCGACAACTGAACAACAGGCAACTGATTCGACTCCCGTCTCTGAAGCGGCTGAATGGACCTCTATTTTTAATGGAAAAGACCTGACAGGCTGGAAGATTCACGGAACAGAGAAGTGGAATGTGCAAGAAGGTTTGTTGGTATGTGAAAGCGGACCTGATGCTGAGTACGGCTACCTTGCTACCGAAAAAATCTATAAAGACTTCGAGCTAAAGTTGGAATTCAAGCAGGATGCGGATGGAAATAGTGGCGTATTTTTTCGCTCTTCACTGGACGGAACTAAAATCAGTGGCTGGCAGGTAGAAGTCGCGCCCCCCAATCATGACACAGGAGGGATTTACGAATCTTATGGACGCGGTTGGTTGGTGCAGATTGAAGATGACCGGGAACATTTCCTCAAAATGGGCGAATGGAACCAGATGCGGATCCGTGTAGTAGGGGATGTCGTAACGACCTGGCTGAACGGAGAGCAAATGGTAGAATTGCAGGATGATAAAATCGGCGAAGCGACTGGAGTAATTGCCTTGCAAATTCACTCAGGAGGCGGAATCAAAGTCAGCTGGCGGAATCTGGAGGTGCAGGAATTGTAGCACCATAACCCCCTCCGCCGGGAGTCAGGATGACAATTCGGTCTCCTGTCTCCATCTGTGCGCCTTCAATTCCTGCCAGGGTTTGTTGACTCCCGTCTCGGCGAATGATATACTGCTGCCCGGTCTGCCCTGGCTGCCCGCCCACAAGCCCATAAGGAGCTACACGGCGATGTTGAGAGAGCACTGTCAGCGAGACCTGTTTCAGGAATCGGATTTCCCGCACTACGCCATTTCCCCCTTTCCATTTTCCCGCGCCGCCAGATCCACTTCGGATCTCAAATCGCTCCAGTCGAACCGGATACCGGAACTCCAGAATCTCCGGATCGGTGATGCGGGTATTGGTCATATGCTGGTGCACCGCATCGGCCCCATGAAATCCCGGCCCGGCCCCCACACCCCCGCAAATCGTCTCATAGTACCCAAATTCCTCATTCCCGAACAGTAGGTTATTCATCGTTCCCTGACTACAAGCTGCAAGGCCAAATGCTTTGATCAGGGTATCGACCAAGCGTTGACTGGTTTCTATATTTCCCCCCACAACAGCCGGGCACTGGGTGGCATCTGCCGGAAAATAAGGTCGCAAAATTCCCGCAGGTAATATCAGCTTCACGGCCCGCATAATTCCCTCATTGAGCGGGATATTTTCCTTGAGAAGCAGGCGTAAGACATAGAGGACCGCGCTATTCACAATCGCAGGGTTCGCATTCAGGTTTCCCGGATGGACACCTGCCGAACCTGTAAAGTCAATTTTCAAAGCCTGGTTGTGATGGTGAATCGCAACCCTGAGCAAAGTCCCATCATCAAGAGATTCCTCCGCTTCGAATGTGCCTTCCGGGAAATTGTGGAGACTCTCAATCAAAGCTGCATGGGCATAGCTTTTCAAAGCTTCCATGTGGTGGCAAACAGCTGCTGTACCATGTTGCGCGCAGAGGGTTTGCATGGCCTGGATACCCGCACGAATCGAAGCAATTCCTGCATTCAGATCCGCGATATTCTCCGCAATAGATCGGGTAGGGT
>CAYGTH010000032.1:22564-28731 GCA_964352745.1 uncultured Bacteroidia bacterium | reverse complement strand
TCTTTTGTAGTTCGCAGCCCCTGATACGAGGCCGCCTCCCAAATTCCCAATCTCTCCAACTCCCGACCTCTCCCTCTACACTTCTCCTTTTTTCTTCTGCTCCACCGCATAATTGGCAGCACGGGCCGTCAGGGCCATAAAGGTGAGGGACGGATTTTGAGTGGCAACAGAGGTCATACAGGCACCGTCTGTTACAAATACATTGGGACAGCTATGGAGTTGGTTCCATTTGTTGAGGAGGGAGGTTTCCGGGTCATGGCCCATGCGTACACCGCCCATTTCGTGAATGTCGAGGCCCGGCGCCTGCTTGGTATCGCGGGTTTTGATATTGGTAAAGCCTGCCTTTTCAAACATCTCAGTGAATTGCTCGAAGAAATCCACCAACATTTTCTCATCATTGTCATCGTAGTCGATGTCCACTTTGAGCAGGGGAATGCCCCACTCATCGGTTTGGGAAGGGTCGAGGCTTACCTGATTACTTTCTTTGGGAATGGTTTCTCCCATCATGTGCGAACCTACGCGCCAACCTTCGCCAGCGGCAATGGGATTGGTTTGCAGGAGATTTCCGCGGAGTTCGTCGCCCCAGCCGTCCTGATCCATGGGGCGAATCGGCCCGGTACCGAAGCCAGCGGCATAGCCCCGCAGGAAGTCGGTCTGTTGTTCATATACATTCCGAAAGCGCGGGAAATACATACTGGCAGCCTTACGGCCATCCGTAGTGAAATCCTTATGACCTTCATGGGTCGCCGTAATCTTACCCCGGTAATTGTGGAAGGCCACATATTTACCCAGCAGGCCGTTGTCATTGCCCAGGCCATTGGGAAAGCGACCCGAGGTAGAATTGAGGAGAATCAGGTTGGAATTGAGGGTACCTGCATTCACAAAAATAATGTCTGCAAAATATTCGGTTGTTTCACCGGTTTCGGCATCGATGATCTGCACGCCTGTAGCTTTATTGGCGGCTTCGTCAAAGATGATCGAATGCACCACCGAATGCGGGCGCAGCGTAAGGTTCCCGGTTTTCATGGCCCAGGGAATGAGGGTAGAATTGGCATTAAAATAGCCGCCATAAGGGCAACCGCGCTGACAGATCCGCCGCGCCATACACAATCCTCTGCCCTGCTCCTGGTAGATGGGTTTATTTTCTGTCAAATGGGCACATCGTGCATAAATCAGATGACGATCCTCATAGTTCGATTTTATATTCTCCTGAAAATATTCCTCCACACAGTTCAGGTCCCAGGCTTTTAGAAAATCGCCATCTGGCAGGGTATCCAGCCCATCTTTCATTCCGCTAACGCCCACAAACTGCTCCACCTTCGTGTACCAATCGGCCAAATCTGCATAGCGAATCGGCCAATCCACTGCAAAGCCATCACGTGCAGGCCCTTCAAAGTCAAAATCACTCCAACGCTGCACCTGCCGCGCCCACATGATCGACCGGCCTCCTACCTGGTAGCCCCGAATCCAGTCAAAGGGCTTGTCCTGCACATAAGGATGCTCGGTATCTTTCACAAAAAAATGCTGCGCGTCTTCTTTGTAGGCATAACACTTACTGATGACCGGATTATCTTTCTGAATGGCATAAGGAATCTTGCCGCGATGCGGAAACTCCCAGGGTTGCATGTTGGTGGTTGGGTAGTCTTTGATATGCTCGACATTCCGGCCTCTTTCCAGCAGAAGGGTTTTCATTCCCTTATCACACAATTCCTTGGCGGCATACCCGCCAGACATACCTGCGCCAATTACGATGGCATCATATTGATGAGAAGTATCTTGTGGCATTTTATCAATTCTTGTAGAAAATTCGAGAGAATATCAGACGGCAACACAGCCCTTAAAACGACCAGGCGCAAATTCAAAGCCCAGATGTTTCGTCAAAAAGTATTGAGAAGAAGTAAACTGCTGAATCGTCAGTTGCCGGGTTGTTTTGAGCAAGTATGTGAGATTTGCATCACTATCCGGAGCTTCCATGAGACCTTTGAGGAAGGAAGCACTTTCCTGCCCTGTCATATCTCCAATGTTCAGATTGGCGCCTTCCACTGACTGCTGCAAGGCTTGTAACCCTCCCAGGTACTGTTTGATTTCCTCCGGAGCCGAGCAATCATTGACCATCCGGAGCACAAACTGCGGTGTGGGTTCTGGAGTCGTGAGGGGCAAGTCTCCTTTTGGCAGGATGGAATCGGTGAGCCACTGGATCAGTTTCTGCTGACTTCGTTCCAGCGGAATATTTTCATAAACAGGCCACCGCTCGACATTGCAAGCGGGCAAAAAGGCGAGCCCAGCAGAAATCAGGGCCATGTGTTGTATCGCTTCTCTTCGTTTCATGATGAAATCAATATGCATCAGGCCTCTCCGCCACACTGGCGGTATCAGGCCATTTCAGGAAATCAATAATACGTTATTTTTCAGATAAGGCCATCCTGCACTAACCGCCAGTTTGCAGGGGTATATGCTGGAAAGAGGCGATTGAGGCTAAATGAGTAGTGTCATTGCTCAAACAAAACATCCATCGTAAAATCACTGTCCACCAGGCCGATACTGTGTTTGTTTGCTTGCAAACCAAAACTGGTGATGAAAGTCAGAAACACCTGCTTTCTGGTTCCGGTTACATCCGAAAAAACGGTCATTTTATTGCGCAGTGTTTCGGCGTATCTTTTGTCTATGCTAAAGACTCCGCTGTGGAATTTCACTTCACACATGTTGATTACCTGGTCATTACGGTCGATCAGTAAGTCAATTTGTATCCCTGTATGATCTTCGTCACCCCGATAGATAAAACTGGATGTTTCTGAATAAACGCCAGCTATTTCAAGGGCTTTTTTGATAGAGGAAATGTGCTTCAGGCAAATACTTTCAAAGGCATAGCCACTCCAGCTTTTATAGACCGGCGTTTGGCTCAATTGTTTCCACATACCTTTCTCCTGAAGGCGTTTGTTTTCGATGAAATGCAGGTAAAAAAGAGAGTATTCATCCGTTAATCGGTAGAGCCTGTCCTTTTTTTTCTTTCCAAAGGGATAATAAGCTGACACAAAGCCCGAATGAATCAACTCCTGAAGGATTTTTGAAACGCCCCCACCTTCCGGCAATCTCGTCAGTTGTACAATTTCCTTGCGGGTAAGCCCTTTCCATTTTTTAGCCAAAACCCGGATGATCGCAATATGGTGTTCCGCATGTTCAAATAAGGCTGGATACAAACGTGAAAATTCTTCGTACAATAATCCATCTTCAGAGAAACAAATTGCATCAATGTTCTGAATGGCACTTTTACCGGGTTCTATTTCCTTAAGATAATGCGGAATGCCCCCCATGATCATATAAATCTGAACCAATTGGTAGCGGTTGAGATTGATTTTTTTATGCTTAAAAAACTGCTCTGTTTCCGAAAGAGTGAAAGGTTTGAGAGAAATACGCCGGGTGATTCTATTGTGCAGGCCTCCTTTATTTTGAACGACTTTTTGAATCATCCAGGAAGCAGCCGATCCACAAATCACAATGACGAGGTTGTTTTTGGAAGCCCAGTTATTCCAAAAGAAACCCAGTGCTGCCAGAAATCCGGATCGCCTGGTTGCAAGCCAGGGCAATTCATCAAAAAAAAGCACTCTTTTGCGTTTGGTCTTTTTCAAACTTTCCAGGACCGTTATCAATTGGCGAAAGGCTTCCAACCAATTGCCAGGTACGGATTGCGGTGCTTTTGTTTTGGCCATTCTCTGAACCCAAAAATGGAAATTTCCCAACTGGTCGGCTCTAGTGGCATTTTGTACCCCGGTTATTTCCAAATCAATGATTCCTGTATAAGCCGTTCGAATAAGAAAGGTCTTCCCAACTCGTCTTCTGCCTATGACCGCGACCATCTCTGATTCATCAGAAAGCAGAGCTTTTTGCAAAATCTCTTTTTCTATAGTACGGCCAATGAATTTGTCAGACATGGAAACACAATTATCTATAAGTTGCGAAATGTATTAAAAAAGGGGGGATTTCGCAACTTATAAACAGTAAATATGGATAGATTTCTCCTGGCCGATATTGATAATTTGTGGTAACTCCTTAGCCCTACACGGGCTATTGGCGGATTCCGGTCCGCCAATCATTATTCGCCAAAGCGAAGCCACCTGACTTGTCGGATCGGAATCCGGCTATAGCAGGCTGCTAAGCAGTTTCAATTTGTGATTTTTTTTTTGCTGGGATTGGGTTGGAAAAGGTGTGTCGAGAGACGGTAGAGAATGGTGCGCGTCACTTCGCGTCCCCCTCCACCCAATACTTGATCCGACTTTGGTAATCCGTATAATGAATGTACTTCTCATTCTGCATCCATAGCAAAACGGTGGGATCGCCTTTTTGCATATTGCGTGGCACATAGGGTCGGATCTGATCGTATTTCGAGCCTCGGGTGATCGGGCTGATTTCCCAGCTTTTTCCGCCGTCCGTACTGACTCGTTTTTCCAATTCAAATACGCCTTCAATCGGGCGAGCCAGGTATACCATATGCGGTGCTCGCGGATGCAAGGTCATACCCGCTGAGTAATGTTGCTCGCGCTCCTCGACTCCTTCCGGAGTCTGCGGAAACCACTTGCCTGCCTGACAAATCTCATTGTCGATCCATTCTTTTCCATCAAACCAGGTATAGTGATAGCGGTGGTCCGTCTCTTTGGGATACCGGGCATAGGCAATCACCGGCTTGCCTGATGAGTCCGCTGCAATGTCATAAATCCAGGCCCGGCCTGAGGTTTCATTTGCCTGATACACCACGGAGGCATCGGCTGCAGTAAAAGGCAATTCGTCAACTGTGCAGATTTTTGTGCCATCAGCCCGCCAAAAAGCACCTTTTTCATAACAGGCATAATACACCGAATTGGTCGGTTCGATCCGGGGGTGTCCATCTGTAAAAACGATATGAATCTTTGATTCCCCATCCGAGAAATATTTCACATAAGGCCGGTTATTGTCATCAAAAGGCTTGCTCGAAATGAATACACGCGAAGTTGTAAAAGTGGCGCCCTGATCATCTGACCACATCATATTGGGCTTGTACCCGGTCCATCTTCCAAAGCAATAGATGCGCCCTGCTTCCTGCTTCAATTCGTAGGGATTGGCATAGGTGATATGCCGCTTGGGAAAAGCCGCAAGCTGCGCCTCACTAATCGGATTAAATTGCTGTGCCTCGTCAAATAGCAACTTCCTTTTAGATGCGCCATGGTGGTAAAAGAGGTCAACCTTACTATGTTTGGTATAAAAAACCAGGGGTCGCTGATTCGACAGCTCTACAAATGCAGGATTGTCATGGTCATCCACTTCCAGTTGGGGATAGAGGGACTGGAAGACAATTTTTCCTTTTTTAGGATTGAGTAGAGCCGCTTCCACGGTTCCGTCTTCCTTGACCCAACCGGAGAGTACGCCTTTTCGCTTGCCGTGGAGTAAGATGGCCCGGGGATCTGAAAACCAGCACCAGGCCCCATCATCGGTAAAATCAGCAAAGGATTCACCCGGAAGCGGAACGTTTTCTTGCGCCGTAAGGGGAATATAGGTAAACAGACAGCATACGATCAACAAAATTAAACGGGAAAGAAAATTCATAAGGATCACAATTGGGATAAATTCAAGTCTAATTTACAGCTATTTTCACATCATATCGGGTGACTTTTGCCGTTTAGACCGAATCAATAATAGAGATTATCTCTCGCTTTGCTTAACTTATGCGAGATGGGCGCAATTTTTGCTCAACAAAGTCTGTTATATACTTATCAACGAATATTATCCACAAAATCAATAATCATGAGATCATTACTATTTGCATGTTGCATACTGTTCCTGGGAATTGAAACGATGTCGGCTCAGGGCGTAATGGTATATGAGCCGGGCTCAAGAGGAGGGCAAGCTGCCCGCGTTATCGAAAAAGGCAAAAAAGGACAGGAATATGACGTAGAGTTTGTCGATTTCCAATCCTATCACTTTGTTCAGTTTGCCGTATATCCTTCTACCGTAGATCGCTACGACCTGCGTGGCCCTAAAGAGATCGGACAGTCGTGGCTTATCTTCCATAAAGAAACCCTCTTTGCAGGATCTGCCGAAAAAGGTGCTTATTATATCGTACAACCGTTTAGTTCCGAAGAAGAAGCCCGACAAAAGGCTGAAAGCTTTAAGAAACAAGGACTCGATTGCTGGTACAA
>CAYGTH010000032.1:20640-22464 GCA_964352745.1 uncultured Bacteroidia bacterium | reverse complement strand
GTGCTGAAATCCTCAGGGCCTTCCTTGAGGATTTTTTTATATATTCAACCTCACTATCTGCTAATAAGCCTGACCGCGGATATCCATTCCTCATCCAATCCCCACTCGTATGCAGCGCCTTCTTGCTTTCCTATTCGTCCTGACCTACATTTCCTGTAATACCCCTTCTACAGAAACCGAAGTCGCAGCAGGTCCTCCTAATATTGTCATCATTTATACTGACGATCAGGGGTATCAGGACCTCGCTTCTTTTGGTGCCCCCGATATTCTCACGCCTCATCTGGATAAACTCGCCAAAGACGGGATTCGTTTTTCTCAGTTCTATTCGGCGCAAGGGGTATGCTCTGCCTCGCGAGCAGGACTCATGACAGGGTGCTATCCCAATCGAATCGGCGTCAATGGTGCCTATATGCCTCAGGCTACCCAAGCCTTGAATCTGGAAGAAGTTACCATCGCGGAAATGCTCAAACCCCTGGGCTATGCGACTGCGGTATTTGGAAAATGGCACCTCGGTAGCCACCCGGATTATTTACCTACCCGACAGGGATTTGATGAATATTTTGGAATCCCCTACTCCAACGATATGTGGCCGAATCATCCCGAGCAAGGCACCAAGTTTAATTTTCCGGCCCTTCCACTCTACGATGGCGAAACGATCATCGATACCCTCGAAGATCAATCGATGCTGACGACGCAGATTACCGAGCACGCTGTTGACTTCATCAATCGACATAGCGATCAGCCATTTTTTCTCTACGTGCCGCATCCACAGCCGCATGTACCGCTCTTTGTTTCGGATAAATTCAAAGGGAAATCTGAAAGAGGGCTATACGGCGATGTAATTATGGAAATCGACTGGTCAGCAGGAGAAATCGTAGCTGCGCTCGAGCGCAATGGCCTGACAGAAAATACGATTATTCTCTATGCCTCCGATAATGGCCCCTGGCTGAGTTACGGCGAACATTCGGGAGCAGCCTTGCCCCTGCGGGAAGGAAAAGGAACTGCCTGGGAAGGCGGCGTACGCGTACCCGGCATCATGAAGTGGCCTCAGTCTATCCCGGCTGGCTACGAATGTAACATTCCGGTAATGACCATCGACATGTTACCCACCCTGGCTGCGATCACAGGTGCAAGCCTCCCGAAAAACAGTATAGATGGCAAAAATATCTTACCGATCCTCACACAGGAAGCGGATGCCAGCAGTCCGCATGAAGCCTATTATTTCTACTACAAACGCAATGAATTACATGCTGTCCTCCAGCATCCCTGGAAGCTCTATCTGCCCCATAGCTATCGCACTCTGAGTGGTCGGGAAGGCGGAAAAGGCGGAATACCCGTCCCCTATGACATGAATGAAATAGGCATGGAATTATACAACCTCGATACGGATCTGGAGGAACAAACAGATGTGCTGGCCGACCATCCCGATATCGTAAAAAACCTGCTCGATTTAGCCGAAAAAGCACGACTCAGAATGGGAGATGCGCTTACTCAACGAGTAGGAAATGATACCCGGGAGGCAGGAAAAGTGCCGCAGGAATAGGGCGAATCAGGCTATGACTTTACGACACAGACGATTTCAACCTTGATATCACTGCCAATCATAAAAAAGCCGTAAGAATTTCCCACATTATATTCTTTTCGCTTGACTTTCAGCTTGCCCGTGAAAGTCTTTGTATTGCCGGATTGAGCAACAGAAAAAGGAATGGAGACTACTTTCGAGACATCTTTGATCGTCAGGGTTCCGGTTACCTGGTAGTTGGAACCCGATTTTTGGATACTGGAAGAAACAAAGCGAATGACAGGATAGGTATCCACTTCAAA
>CAYGTH010000032.1:14853-20540 GCA_964352745.1 uncultured Bacteroidia bacterium | reverse complement strand
AGCTGTTTATACAACAAAGACAATAAAAAAGTTGTTTAAACATCGGCAATGAAATAAGTTACAGGTTATGTACGAGGTTGCAATCATAGGAGGGGGCTTATCCGGCATGGCGAGTGCGGTTCATCTGGCTCGCAATGGGGTGCAGGTAGTTTTATTTGAGCAACACGATTATCCTCGAAATAAAGTCTGTGGAGAATACATTTCTAACGAAGTACTGCCCTATTTAGCCAGTATAGGTTTGGATCCTGCCCCGTTGCAACCCAAGGCAATCACCCGATTTTCGCTGAGTGCACCCTCCGGTAAAACGGTACGTGCCCGCCTTCCCCTGGGCGGATTCAGTGTGCGTCGGTTTACGCTGGACAAATATTGGTACGACCAGGCCCTCAAAGCAGGCGTAACCATCCATGTCAACACACCCGTTACCGAAACACGGTTTACCGGAGAAGCTTTTGAAATTCAGACGAAACAAGGAGCGTTTTTCCATTCCCGGCTCCTGATCGGAAGCTATGGAAAACGATCCCTGCTGGACCGGAAACTTGCCCGAACCTTTTTTCAGGAACGTTCGGCTTTTATCGGGGTGAAAAGCTATTTTGCCTATGACATGCCCGATGATCTGGTCGCTCTCCATAATTTTCCCGGTGGTTACTGCGGTCTCAGCCAGGTCGAAAATGGGCATGTGAACGTTGCCTATCTCACAACCAAACAGCAACTCACCCGATACGGCAGCATTCAGGAATTAGAAACTCAGGCTGTCTGTACCAATCCGCACCTTCGGGAGGTGTTCCGACAAGGCACCCGGATCAGCCCCAAGCCCTGGGTCATTTCCAATGTCTCTTTCCGCCCCAAATCGCTCATTGAAGATCACATTCTCATGAGTGGAGATGCGGCAGGTATGATACCGCCCCTGGCAGGCAATGGGATGGCAATGGCCATTACCGCTGGGAAAATAGCCGCAGAACTGTGCCTGGATTTCCTCGCCGGAACCTATTCCCGTACCGAAATGGAAACAAGATATCGTAAGCAGTGGAACAATCTCTTTCGCAGGCGGTTGTTTTGGGGCAGGCGAATCCAACATATCATGGGGCGACCCCTTGCAGCAGAAATGGCCCTGGGTGCTTTGCGCCTTGTACCGGGTATCCTTCCCCAGATTATCAAACAAACCCACGGAGCGCCAGGCCTATGAGCACACTCAAGCATCGTATTCACCAATCCGAGCAACTCGACGATTTGAGCCTGAATGGTACTGCGCTCAGCGATACCCTGGATGAACTCACCCGCATTAATCAGCTGATTGGGAATACCGCTGCGGTTTGCAAGGCGGTGCTTCGGATGATTCCCAAAGATGCCTCCTCACCCATCCGCATCACAGACCTCGGTTGTGGCGGTGGAGATATTCTCATCGCAGTAGCGAATTATCTGCACACACATAAGGTTCCCGCCACCCTCCTGGGACTGGAAGGAAATCCACATAGCGTGGCATACGCGCAAAAACAAGCAGCTACCCTGCCTTCGGTCCGTTTTCAGACAGCGGATATCCTTTCTCCCTCCTTTCAATGTCCGGATTGCGATATCGTCATCAGCAGCCATTTCCTCTATCATTTTTCCGATGAAGCATTGGGGAATTTTCTACAGGACAATCGTTCACGCGTACGAATCGGGTGGATCATTAGCGAATTGCAGCGAAGTATCCTTTCTTACCGGATGTTTCAGCTATTGAGTCCTTTCCTCGGCCTGAATCCGATCAGCAGAGCAGATGGCCTCTTAGCAATTCGCAGAGCTTTTCATCGCCGGGACCTAGAATCTATTTTTTCTACAGCCAATATTCATGCTTACTCCATCAAATGGCTGTGGAGTTTCCGCTATCTCATTACCTTAAACTCCAATGCCAAACTCATTTGAACACCGTGCCCATGATACCGAAATCATGGATGACTTTTCCCTGGAAGGAGAAGAACTGATCCATGCACTCCGGGACTTGACCCGAATCAATAAATGGCTGGGGGGCGATCACATTATCCTAAGCGGGATCAGCAGGATCATTGACGCCTGGCCAGCTACCCAAAAAAGTCAACCTATCAGAATACTGGATCTCGGCTGTGGCGGAGGAGACAGCCTGCGTGCCCTGGCGAATTGGGGAGCTAAGCAAAACCTACCTCTGACCCTCATGGGAATAGATGCCAATGCGACTACCATCGAGTATGCGCAGAAAGCCTCTCGCGATTTTAATAACATCGAATTTGCGCAGGGAGATGTGCTCGATCCAACTTGTCGATTTGACGACTATGACATTGTCATATATGGCTTATTCTTGCATCACTTACGAGAAGAAGAGCAGATACAACTCATTCAAAAAAGCCTGACAGCAGGGGTCAAAGGGCTCCTGATCAACGATCTCCAGCGCAGCAAATTAGCATATGTTCTATTCTATTTTGTTAGCCGTATCTTTGGGTTTTCGGCGATGTCGCGACACGATGGAGCCCTGTCTATTCGCAAAGGTTTTCATCAGGGAGAATTAATTTCGCTGATGAAGAAGTGTAACATTAAGACCTATTCTCTCAAGTGGAAGTGGGCGTTCCGATATCAATTAATCGCCCAAATCAGCTAACATGTCCCCTAAACCTAAAATATTAGCCGTAGAGACCGAACTTCCCGAATACACCCGGGAAACCTCCGAAATCATCAATTTGATGGGGGCACACCTACAAGGGCAATCCGAACGATTCCAGCGAAAAGTACTCCGGATTTTCAAGTACGCGCAAGTGGACCGACGCTATTCGATCGTGCCGGAAGAAAATGTAATGGCACCGCTTAGTTTCGAGGAAAAGAACGATCACTATATCAAAAAATCGATCGAACTTTCGGAAAAAGTACTCCGCAAAGCCCTGGACAAAGCCAATCTCAAGCCGACCGATATCGACTATATCATTACCGTGAGCTGTACCGGTTTCATGATTCCTTCTGTCGATGCTTTTCTGATTAATCGGCTGCGCATGCGGCAGGATATCGTCCGGCTACCCGTTACGGAAATGGGCTGTGCTGCGGGGATATCGGCCCTGATATACGCCCATGACTTTGTCCGTAAAACGCCCGGTTCCCGAGCGGCCATCATTGCGGTAGAGTCTCCCATGAGCACCTTTCAGCACGACGATTTTTCCATGACCAACATGGTCAGTTCCGCAATATTTGGAGATGGAGCTGCTTGCGCGATTGTTGGCTATGATGATGCGCCCGGGCCTGCTATTGTCGATACAGAAATGTATCATTTCTACGATGAGATCGATATGATGGGATTTCGCGTTCGCAACACGGGTTTTCAGATGGTACTCGATCCCGGCGTACCAGAAAAAATCCAGGAACATTTTGATGAGATTATTCATCCCTTCCTCGAAAAAAATGACTGCACCATTGAAGATATGCGACATCTGATTTTCCATCCGGGGGGCAAAAAGATCGTGCAGCTTGTGGACCAGTTGTTTGGAGAACTGGGGAAAAACATTGACGCAACCCGGGATGTGCTCCGCAACTATGGCAATATGTCCAGCGCAACGGTTTTATATGTGCTGAAAGAAATCATGAAAGAAAAAACCGACATTGGCGAAAAGGGCCTGATGCTCAGCTTTGGTCCCGGTTTTTCTGCTCAAAGAATTTTATTAGAATGGCAATAATGCAAAGTCCCTATTTTCAGGAGCGCGGCTATTGGGCGGTTATCCTGGGTGGTTCCAGCGGTATTGGTCTCGCAACGGCACATAAGCTTGCCGCTGAAGGGATGCATTTGTTCATCCTGCATCGGGACCGGAGACAAGCAATGCCCGAAATCGAAGCGGAGTTTGAAGGGATCCGGGCATTGGGGGTGAAATGTATCAGCATGAACCTCGATGCGATTCATCCGGATAACATACAAAAAGGGATTGCCCGGATTCAGGAGGAAATGGCAGCAGGAGAAGGCATCCGTTTGCTGCTCCATGCAATTTCCAAAGGCAGCTTAAAGCTCATGGCGCCCTATGCTGTCGAGCCGACCGATCCCCTGGACTCTGCCTACCTGGAGCTCAAGCGACGGTTTGCTGAGCGCTGGGGCGAAAAACAACCCATGCTGGAACGGATCGACTATCAGATTACCCTCGAAGCGATGGCCCTGAGCCTGATGGATTGGGTACAAGCTATATTTGAGGCAAACCTATTTGTCCCGGAGGATGCGCGGATTATTGGACTGACGAGTGAAGGCAACCAAAAAGCATGGCGTAATTATGCGGCGGTAAGCGCGGCAAAAGCAGCGCTGGAAGCCGTTTCCAGGTCTATCGCCCTGGAATTTGCCCCACATGGGATTCGTTCCAACGTAATTCAGGCGGGCGTAACCGACACGCCATCTCTCCGCATGATTCCCGGTAGTGAAGACATGCTCAAACACGCCGCGATGCGCAACCCATTTGGCCGCAACACCCAAGCCTCCGAAGTAGCAGATGTGATCTATCTTCTCTGCCGGGACGAGTCGGCTTGGATCAATGGCGCCTTAATTCCCGTCGATGGCGGGGAAAAAAATCAATAATATGGATACCTGCGAACAAGTGCTTCAGGCCCTCCCTTATACGACTCCCTTTCGATTTGTCGATGCTTTTTTAGAGCTTTCGGAACAGTCCGCCTATGGTACCTATACCTTTCGGGAAGATGAATACTTTTATCCCGGACACTTCCCCGACCGGCCTGTGACGCCGGGCGTGATATTGACAGAAACCATGGCACAAATCGGCCTGGTAGGCCTGGGACTATTCCTCACAAAAGCCTATCAAAAAGAATGGAAAGCCGCCTTTGCCTTCACGGATTCCAAGGTAGATTTCCTCAAAGCAGTATATCCGGGCGAGCAGGTCTGGGTACGGTCAAAAAAAGTCTATTTCCGACTGGGGAAACTGCGCTGCAAAGTAGAAATGTTTAATGCCCAGGAAGCACTCGTCTGCCGGGGCACCCTTTCCGGCATGATCTTAAAACCCGCTACGAATGCCTAATAAACGAGTTGTCATCACGGGAATGGGGGTCGTTGCCCCGAATGGAATCGGCCTTACTGACTTCACAGCAGCCTTGCGGTCGGGACGGTCAGGGATTCGGTTTATGCCTAAAATGGAGGAGCTGAAATTTAGCTGTCAGGTAGGGGCTCGTCCCCCAGTGGATGAGGCAGTTATGGCGCAGTATTTCAGCGAATTACAACGCAAGCGGATCGCAGCAGACGGAATTATCTATGGCTGCATCGCGGGTACACAGGCCTGGATGGATGCCGGACTCGAAGTACTTCCCAAGGATGCAGCAGGCCCGGACTGGGACAGCGGCTGTATTTTTGGAGCGGGATTAGCGGGGCCGGAGCAGATTCGGGAATCTGCATATAAGATTGATGCGGGCCAAACCCGCAGGCTGGGCAGCACTTCTATCCAGCAAGCGATGGCCAGTGGCGTGAGTGCTTACGTAGCCGGAATGATCGGCTTAGGAAATCAGGTCACGACCAATGCATCCGCTTGCAGCACGGGAACGGAGGCACTCCTGATGGGATTTGATCGAATACAAAGCGGCAGAGCTACCCGAATGCTGTGTGGCGGCTGCGACAGTGCCAGTCCCTACCTCTGGGCAGGCTTCGATGCGATGCGTGTCCTGACCCGAAAATTCAATGAAAGTCCGGAATCTGCTTCTCGCCCCATGAGTGCCAG
>CAYGTH010000032.1:2048-14753 GCA_964352745.1 uncultured Bacteroidia bacterium | reverse complement strand
TTACGATTCTATAGACTTTCGACTAATTATCATACATCATGGACAGACAAGCAGTAATTGAGAAGTTAACAGAAATCATCAAGCCTTATGCACAGGACGAGGAAGCCCTGAAAAACCTGACTGAGGAATCTGATTTGATGAATGACCTGAAGATCAACTCGGCGCATTTGGTGGACATCATTCTGGATGCAGAAGATGCTTTCGACATAGAGATTGATGATGAATCAGCCGAACAAATGCTGACGGTCAAGGCGGCTATCGACATCATTGTGAAGGAGGTGGGTGCGTGATTGGAAATGACGTCATATCGATAGCTGTTATTCGCAAATCGCCCCGAGCTGGCAATGCGCGATTTCTTCAAAAGGTACTCAGCCCATCAGAGCAGTACTGGATTCTAGAATCTCCTGATCCGGAACGCGCCCTGTGGACCTTGTGGGCACTGAAGGAAAGCACCTATAAACTGGAATTCAAGCGGAGGCCCCATCGTTTTTTTGCACCCAAACGATATGTATGCAAATTCACAGGCCCCGGAATCACGCATGCCAGCATCCAAACACCGGATGGCTTGTATGTCGGCCGGATCTCGCAACATGCGGAATGTATTCATGCAATCGCAGGTACCAGTCAGGCTAGTCTGAATCAGGTCATACAGGCTTGCGTTTCCCTCCCTTCGGATGATCCTTCCGGTCAATCTATCGCCTTGCGCGAGGCTTTGGAGGCTAATCTCGAACAGAAGATTCCTCATGCCCCCCTTCGGGTCAGTCCTCCCGGCGAAGGTAGTTATCCCCGAATCTGGTATGCTACCGACCAGGCAGGCCCCGACCTCTCTCTCAGCCACCATGGAAACTGGGGCGCTTATGCTTATCTCTCTCCATCTGCATCTGATCCTTCAGGCCTATGATCCGGCATCCGAAAAGGCTAAGTATCGCTATTCTTGCTTTCATTTCACTCATTTCTCTGTTTTTTGCCTGGCAGCTTCCTCAAATCGAATTTGATCATGACTTGGAGGCATTTTTTCCAGCCCAGGAACCTGAGACTGCCCACTTCTTTCAATTCCGGGAGGTTTTTGGGAATGATAATGACTACCTTCTGATCGGTATTCGCAATGAGGCCGGGATATTTGATTCTACTTTTTTAGCACAGGTCGATACCCTCAGTCAGGAATTGGCGGAGCTGTCCACGATCGAGTTTCTTATTTCACCAACTCAAATTCAAAACCTCAAACGCAATGCCCTCGGAAGTGGATTGCGCGGCGGACCTTTCCTCCATATCAATCAGCCCCTTCAATATGCCCGGGATAGTGCCACGATCTATGCGCATCCCCTACTCCCTGATTTTTTATTTTCCACTGATCGCCAATCGCTGTGTTTGTATTTGCAAAACACGCCGCGCATGGAAGCAGCATCCTGTGAGCAATTGTCGGATTCCATTACGGCACTGGTCGAGCGATTTTCATTTGACGAGGTGCATATGGCCGGTAAATGTTTGGGCCAAACCCAATATATTCACCTGATCGAACGAGAGATTGTCTTGTTTACAGCCGTAGCGATTGCCATGATCATGCTTTTTTTATGGCTGACCTACCGCCGCCTGTGGGGCATCTGGCTGCCCTTGCTTGTGGTCGGCTTGACTGTACTCTGGACACTGGGAATCATGGTACTGATCGGCAAACCCATAGACATAATTTCTCATATTATTCCTACGATCCTGCTGGTCATTGGAATTGCCAATCTGGTGCATTTACTCACACACTTTGGGGTCATGAAACAACAGGAGCCCAATACCCTTTCAGCCCTGAAAGTTTCTATCCGGGAAGTGGGCTTAGCGACTGTATTGACCACTACAACTACCGCGATTGGGTTTCTTACCCTTTCGACCTCCAGTTTTATTTCCCTGGCAGATCTGGGGATTTACGCGACTATCGGACTACTGATTGCCCTCTTCCTGTCCTATACGCTGGCTCCTGCCATTATTCTCCTGTTGCCAGAACTCAAAGCGAGTCCTTCTGCTACTCTATTCCGCTGGCAACAACCGCTATCAAAGGCTTTTGATTGGGTAAACCAGCATAGTAAAGCCTGCATTACTGGCTCCCTCCTTTTATTGCTGCTCGCCGGATGGAGTGCGTCTCAATTGCGGATCAATCGCTATGTCCTCGACGACTTCAAACCTGCTCACCCTCAACGCCAGCATTTTACGTTTTTTGCCTCCCAGTTTGGAGGAGCTCGATCTTTTGAAATGCACCTCAGCCTCCGTGACAGCAGTGTAGATTTTACGCAACCGGAAGTTCTTCGGGAAATCGAATCCGTAGAGACCTATTTGCGCGAGCAGTATGGAATCGGGAATCTGGTTTCTCCTGCTACGCTGATCAAACAGGCCAATCAGGTTTATCACTTTGGGCAAGAACGCCACTATCGTTTGCCTGACCGTGCACAAAGCATAGAAGAACTGCTCACCCTCATGGATCAGCAAGCGCAGCAATTGCTACCCGGTCGACTGATTTCAACAGACAGGAAACAAGGACGGATCACGGGCAAGATGGCGGATTTGGGCAGTCATGTGATTGAACAACGAAATGCAGCGCTGACCTCGTGGCTGAAGACTCACACTTCCTACCTCACTTATCGCACGACGGGCACGCTTCATTTGATCGATCTCAACAATGAATTGATGGCCATTAATGTGCTGATCGGGCTGGCGGGTGCAGTTGTATTAGTCGGGCTGCTATTTGCTTTGTTAATGCGTTCCTGGATCATCGTAGGTATCACCCTGTTGATCAATCTCCTGCCCCTCGTATCCGTAGCAGGCTTTATGAGTCTTGCAGGGATTGATCTGAAGATTTCTACCGCCATCGTATTCATTATTTCCTTTGGGATCGCAGTAGATGATTCGATTCATTTCCTCAGCAGATTCAGGAGGGAAGTGAGGAATTATCCGGTGCCAGAAGCTCTCCGCAGAACCTACCTTTCTACGGGTAAAGCCATTGTCCTGACTTCGCTCATTTTGTGCAGTGGTTTTCTGACGCTTTGTCTCTCAGATTTTCTCAGCACTTTTTATATTGGCTTACTGATTTCTCTCACTTTATTATTTGCCCTGCTGGCAGATATGGTTTTACTGCCGGCATTACTCCTTCAATTCTATCAACCTCCCAAAAAATGACTGAAGCCCTCCTCCGAATCCTCGATACTGACCTCAAACTGGTGGCACTCTACGTGATCGTTTATTTTCTATGGGGAGTCCTGATGCACAATTTTGGGATTTACACCCAAATCGCCCGTTTCAAATACTGGTGGCAGATTATCACCTGCTATGTGCTCTACATGATTCCCATTTCGCTCCTGCTTCTCCCCTTTGCGTGGTGGCAACAATATGCTTATGGTTTGTTTTTCATGGGCATCCTGGAATTTGGGGGCTATGCGATTAAGTCTTCCCATGCCTATGAGAATAATATCCTGGATAAGTTCTTTGGGGAACGCAATTTCTCATTGGGGATGACCCTGTTTTTTGCGGCCTATTTCCCGATTGGAAATGCTGCTGTGGGGGGATTGTATGGGATGATGTTTGGATGAACGCGAAGGCGGAAAGGGGCAAAGCAGCCGGTGGCTGGAAGTTTGGGAAGGGGGTTGGATCACAGCGGTATGAAAAGGGGCAGAATTTTTATGGGATAGGGAAAATGCTTAACCCCATAATCCGACTATCCCATATATGAGTAAAGCCCAATAGGGAATACTGAAAATATAGGGTATCCAGCGTTCCACTTTGGTGAGTTGTACATATTTGTGTGTGTTCCTGGCGGCTTTGAGGTATTCCCATTCCTTGCCATAACTTGCAAAAGGCAGTTGGTGCTCCATATCATGGATTACCTGAAACTTACCCGTATTTAGTTGTTGATATGACCGAATATTCAACTTCCAGATAAAGCTAATAACAAGTCCCATAAATGCAATCATTAATATGATCAGGCTGAGTACCCTCGCCCCCATATTCTCTTGATTTATGACCAATGCCAAAATGGGAATCAAAGCCGACATCAGGGAAATATAAAACCGATTTGTATCCTGTCTGCGCTTACTGACATTATCAGCCATCTGCACATAGAGTTTGTATTGTTCTAATAACTGGTTGCTTTGGTGGTCAGTAAGCGGTTCGGACATAGCACTATTTTTTTACTATATACGAATTCGGCAGGTTATATCCGGTGTTTGTTGACCAAAAACCAATAGAATTTCCCGAGCGGTGTCAGGCTACAGGTTTTATTTTTCATAGCTGCATGATACATATGTTTTTCGCCGTCAGGTTGTACCAAACTGGCAGAACGCATGATTTGCAAGTCATCAAAGATCGCTTCTTTCGGAGCATTTAAGGGATATTCTTCTGAGGGCACTCGATTAGATTCATAGGAGGGATCTAACTTATGTCGAGCGTCTGCCGATCGTTTGAAGTACGTTGTCAGTTTCCGTAAAATTTTCTTATCCACCTTGGGCTCACATAACCGAAGAGGCTCCACCTTATTGAGGTGAGATTTGTATATCGGTCGTTGATCCCATGCTCCCAATAGTTGGTCGGCAAAATTGTATAAACTGGCAACAGTAACTTCCCCCAAGACATCAGCTGCCCCGCCTGCCAAGGCTTCGCAAATGATTGAGGTAAACAATCCGCCATTTCCTTTTTGTTCCTGTGCCGATTCATCTGGCCCGCTGGAAGCTAAAATAGAAATCCCCTCCCGTACCATTGCTACGGGTATCTGTTCTGTAAACCCTTCCAATGGCCAATTTCCCATATGGCCTGAGTGACAGCAATCCAAAATGATGGTGATATTCGGGATATCGGATTGATTAGCAGATGCAATTACTTCACTAAAAGCAATTCCAGGCTCATCACGGGTAGCCTTTTGCGTTACTAAATATCCCCCCAGGTTATCTTCTGCACCATGCCCTGAGTAAAAGAACAAAGCAGATTCCGCATCCCGGCTAAAAAATTCTCGCAGGGTCGCTCTAAGTTTGCCTTCAGTAACTACGGGATTATCCGCAGAATGGCCTTCCAACTTCTTACATTCATAATTGGGGTCTCCATCCTCATGACTAGATAAAATGCTGGCTAATCTTCTGACGTCTTCTACCGGTTCTGTTAGGGGAGAGGAAGCATATCCATTAATGCCGACGAGTAGGGCTCTTCTCATAATATTAAATAGTAAGTGGGTAGTCGATTCTGCTGAGGAAGGGGTCTGTTTTACTCGGAAATATATCCCCCTTGAATCGCTTTTCGTACTAATACTACTGCATTTTTTGCTTCTAGTTTTGTAAACAAATTTCTCCGATGCGTTTCAACGGTACTCGTTTCAATATGCAGTTGGGTTGATATTTTTTTAGAGGTTAATCCATCCGCAATTAACCCCAACACCTCCAACTCCCGCCTTGTCAGGCTGGCCTTCTCCTGGTCTTTATTTTGCATATAGGCTTTCTGATGAGCCTGCCGGTGAATACGCATAATTTCATCCCCAAAATGTTCTCCCCCATTCGCAACCATTGTGATCGCCCCAATCAACTCTTCCCGATCTACATTATCTTTCAACATATAGCCTTTTGCCTGTATATTGATTGCTGACGTGATATATTGGGCCCCCTTAAACATCGATAAAATGAGCACTTTTACGGATGGGTGATGCGTATTAATATGCTCTGTAACTTGCAAGCCATTCAACTTAGGCATGTTAATGTCCAACAGCGCAACATCTATCTCGTTTTCGCTTAATAATCCCTTTGCTTCTTCCCCATCAGCAGCCTCAGCTACTACCTGAATCCCTGTTTCGGGAGACAACAAGGATTTGAGCCCGTCTCGTACGATTTGGTGATCATCTGCAATTAATACACGAATCATAAAACTAATCTTATTGGGTGGAAATCGGAATGTCTACACTTGCTGTTGTACCATGACCAACCGTCGAATCCAAGTCAAATTCTCCACTGAGTTTTTCCACTCGGGATCGGATAGAAAACAGCCCTATTCCTTCCCGGTTATCTGATGACCCAAATTCAAATCCAACTCCATCATCCTCTACCATCATGGATAATCGATCTTCGTTTTTCGTCAAACTGATAGTAACATGCCTGGCTGCCGCATGTTTGAGAATATTTGACAAAAGTTCCTGAACAATTTTGTACAGATCAATTTCAGTTGACGAGTCTAAGCGGTCATCCAGGCCATGATGAATCACACTTACGGTCAGCTCTTTGCTTGCTTCAATCGTGCTGGCTAAATCTTCCAGAGCGGGTACCAGCCCCAGGTTTAGCAACAAACTATCCCCAATATCATGAGAAATGGTTCGTACGGTATCACAAGCTTCGTTCAGAAGTTCAGTAGCTTTGGCATATTGCTCCTGATTTTGGGTTTCCATTTGATGGATATTCTTTTCAACCGACTTAAAATGAAGTCTGACGACAGAGAGAATTCCTCCCAATCGGTCATGCAAGTCTGCTGAAAGGCGTTGGCGTTCTTCATCCTGACCTTCTAACATAGCACGCATAAGTTTTAATTCTTGAGTTTGTAACAAATCATCAATTTCGTCTCGGCTGATTCGCACATTTTGTTCAGCGATCACCGCTCTTTGTTTATTTCGGGCATTTGCCCCATAGGCAACAATAATAATAATTAATAAAATCAACCCAATTGAAAGCGCACTGATTCCGAGGGTCTTAAGATTTGATTTTGCTTCCTGGAGTGCTACAATATCCTGAAATCGGTCTTCATTATATCGATTGTGGGTTATTTTTCGATCTACATCTATTGCCTGATTTCGGATCGCATCTAAGCTATCTGATAATTGCTTGGCGGCAGAATAATACACTAAAGCACGATCAGCATCTTGCATGTTGATATACACATCAGCCATTAAGGCTAGTATTTGCGATTTCAAGGGGAGGTACTGGCTGTGCTCTGCTACGGCTAGTCCTGCTGTTAAACTATCCAAAGCAGCTGAATATTTTCCTTGTTCCAGGTTAAGTTCTCCGATATTCAGGTATGACTCTGCAACCCGGAATTGGTACCCCATTTTTTTACGAAGTTCCAGTGCTTGTTGAAAGTACTCCAATGCCTTTGAATAGTCTTTTCTCGCATGGAAAACCACTCCTTGGTTATGGATTACATCTACTTTAGCCGAGGTAATCGGGCCTGATCCATGAAACTCGAGGCTTTGGTCAAAGCAGTAATCTGCCGAATCCAGGTTTCCAAGCATGAGGTAGGCATTCCCCATATTTGAATATGCAATCGCGGTTTCTTCCTGATACTTGCCGGACAAGGCAATCTGTAAACTACTCCTGCTTTTTGACAGCGCTGAAGCAAATGTTCCCCAATCAAAATACAATAAGCCAATTTCATTATAGGACTTGGCGACTCCTTTTGGGTCTCCTAGTTCCTCTCGCAATTTTAAGCCTTTTTGAAAAAACTCAAGTGAAGTGACATAGTTCCCCTGATTTTTGTAGAGCAAGCCTAAATTGTTATATACATTTCCCAATACCCGCTCTCTCTTTTCTTCGAAGGGGGGCTGCTTGAGGGTTTTGATGCTCCGCAAGGCATAATCGATCCCATTCTGATAGGCCCCCATTTTTCGGTACACCACCGCAATTTGGTGCAGGTCCCGCCCCACCCCATAGAGGGATTCTTGTTGTTGGTCAAGGGCTAAGGCCTCCTTATATGCGTCCAATGCCTGATCATAGGCTCCTGAATCCTCGAGTGCATTTCCAATCCGATTCCATCCGTTAGACATTCCAGGGAGATTGCCCAACTCAGTAGCCAACTCGAGTTCTTGTTGCCCGTATGCGAGTGCCTTAGCAAAATCATGCTTTCGATAGTCCCAGGCGAGGTTATCTAATAAATTAAGCGTACTTGATTCTGGCTGAGTATCCTGCAACTCATCTTCCCAATCCAGGAGATATTGAGGAATTGAGTCCGAGGCAAAACATGAAGACAGGAGCATCACGATCATGATACTCCCTACAAAAGCAAATTGGGTTTTGAAAAAATTACGCATAGCCTTTGTAATCCAACAATATGCACAGCAGCAACTTAATTTTTATCAGACTTTGCAAATAGTAACGTTACTCATCAAATCCTCCTGGTCGAATGGTCTCATTCGATTCAGTTCCAGATACTATCACTTTGTGCTTAAAGGATACTTCTCCGGTAGGCGACTCCAAATAGATTTCTATTTCGAAGTCATAGTCCCCCTCCCCTAAGGCTACCGATGGACCACTACTCGCATCATAGAGATTGTTATTATCGTGCTCCAGCGCGTCCAGCGTAAAATCATCTTCTTCCCCCGAAACTTCTGTTTGCTTGATGTACAACTTAATGGGTTCACTCATGACAAAGGATGTTAATAATGAATTAAAAAAACAAGGTATGATACCCTAAACTATTTTTGACTATTAGAAAATAGAAAATTGCCGAATAGCTCAGACAGCCAGACAATACCCAAGATAACAAAAATCTGAAAGAATCATGATTTTCGATATACAAATCTGTCATATAACTCTTGATCATCCTATCCCTTCATTTCATGATTTTTTCTACTGGTTTTCCGGGAGGGCGAAAATTTGTCTTACTTCTGAAATTGAGTGAGTATTCATCCGATTCGAAACTACAAACCCACCTGCCCTGTGCTTTCTTCCTCCAAATTTATTCAAAACACTCTGTCCATCTGGTGGTTATACTCAGAGATGATTATCTTGCATCGTTATTAAGTAATTAGAATTCTTCATGGAGATTTTGTCAGCCATTCTCATCACCTTAGCCACTTTTTCCATTATGGAAGGAGCCGCCTGGTTCATGCATAAATATGTCATGCATGGCTTCCTGTGGATGTTACATGAGGATCATCATCAGCCGCATCCGGGGTTTTTTGAGAAGAATGATGCTTTCTTTCTCATGTTTGCTGTGCCGAGTTGTCTCTTGTTTATTTTTGGTTCGCTGGATGGCATTGATTTCCGGTTCTGGATCGGTCTGGGCATTTTACTCTATGGCATTGCCTATTTTCTGATTCATGAGGTGCTGATCCACCGGCGTTTCAAGTGGTTTGACAAAACGACCAATGTTTACTTCCGGGCGGTGCGAAAAGCCCATAAAGTCCACCACAAAAAACTGTACAAAGAAGATGGGGAATGTTTTGGGATGCTAATCGTGCCCATCAAGTACTTCCGCGAGGCAAAACAGGCTGCAGTGAGGGGATAGGAGGGAGAATTTGGGATTTGGGAATTACGATTTACGAGAGGCTATTTACTAAGCTCTATCGTCTAACCTCTTTCTTCTATTTCGAAATATTTGCTTCATGGCCGAAGATAGGAAATCAGGCTCGCTAATGAGAAATTATTCTGCTAAAAATCGCTCAAACCGTTCCATAATCGGTCTGAATTCCCGTTCAAATTGATTGTGCTTGATGCCCATTCCGCCTCCGAGTATGCCAAGACAAATCCCATAGGTTGCTCCCATAATGCCCAGATAATAAGGAATTTCCATCAGATACGGATGCAGCATCAAATGCAATCCGCTCAATAGCAGTAAGCCATATACCAACGGCGCGATGGTGAGGAGTTTTTTGCGGAGAATAAGTTTCTCATGGGCCGTTTTAATAAAACCTTGTGCCTCCTGATCATAGTTTCCGGCTTCAAAGGGAATCTGCGTCCGCTGAAATTGGTACAGCATCCAATACATACCCAATCCAATCAAAGCAAGGCCGAGGACTTGTGTCCAGATTATAGATTGCTCCGTAACAAAAACGACCATCAGCAACATCGCGGCAAGCACCCCGACCGTACCGAAGATCATTCCCTTCAACACATTTGCTTCTTTGATACGGGAAGTTTCCTGCTGTTTGAGTTGAGCCATGCTATGGTCAATGGCCTTTTCGTCGATTAACTCGCCTACCTGTATTTGTAGTTCGTTGAGTTTATTCCAAATGGTTTTTAATTCTTCCATGACGTTCAAATTTTTCGGTTAATACTTTTTTGATGCGGTTGATCCTGACTCCGATGTTATTGACGGAAAAGCCCAGGATCGTAGCCATTTCAGCATAAGAGAGTTCCTCAAGGTAGAGGATGATCAGCAGTCGATCTTTTTCGGGTAATTCACGAATGAATTCCTGCAACAACTGAAGCCGTTCTTCGTGTATGATTTTTTCATTGAGCGTCGATTCCGCTGCGGGTTCCGGCACTTCCTGCCAGGTACTTTCTTTCCGTCTTTGGCTTTTCCTGCGATGCATCAAGCAGGTATTGACGGTAATTCGGTACACCCAGGTACCCGCTTGTGCAGTTCCCCGAAACTGATCAATCGACTGACAGATATGCAGGCAGGTTTCCTGAAACAGGTCTTTTGCCTGCGCTTCATCGGCTGCAAAGCCCAGGCAGGTCCGGAATATTTTGCCCTGGTATTGCTCGATGATATGTGCTGCTGCGATCTTCATACAACCTTTAGGTGCCGGGGCGTAGGTTTTCTTACAAGATTTAGAAGAATTTTTTTGAGAAACTCACAATTCATTGACAAAAGGCATAATATTATTTGAGTTTACGATTGCATGTATTGCTTATGGGATGCCCCTGAAGAAACAAGCACTAAAAGTATTCATTCTATTTTTCTCATACCCAAAATCCTAAAAATCCGTATCTTGTTAATATGAATAAAGCAAATCGCCACCCATTCAATACATACTGGGGCCTTCTCAGGTCGTTGAATTCTACGTGGAAATTGGACTTAATCGAAAAATTAACCGCCTCAATTCAGCAAGGTCCAAAGAAAGGGGCAAATAATATGTCAAAGGCTTTCGGGGCCTGGACATCTGAAAATTCAGCGGAAGAGATTATTGAAGAACTCCGCACCAGCAGAAATACAGACAGACAAATCGAAGCACTGTGAATGGATTTCTCCTGGATACAAATATTTGTATTTATTATATCAAGGGAAAGTTTCAACTCGATCAAAAACTTGATCGTGTTGCTCCCGATTTATTATTCATTTCAGAGATCACCCTTGCAGAGCTTAAGTTTGGCGTAGCGAATAGTTCCAATCCCTCTCAAAACGGTGAAGTATTACAAAATTTCTTATCTGGAGTCCAGGTTTTACCGATTTACAACTCTCTTGATGTTTATGCGAATGAAAAGACACGTCTTAGGAAACTAGGAACACCCATTGATGATTTCGATTTACTGATAGGTGCGAGTGCAGTTTCCAATGACATGATCCTGATAACCAATAATATCAAACATTTTGAGCGTATTGATCAAATTGTAATTGAAAACTGGACGCTTTAAGTATTCGAGCCTACACCAGTTCCCATTGCCATGCCCTTTCCACCTCCATTTTACCCGTATCTTCAGAAAAACACCCTCGTCGGTATCAAAGGGGGGACCTCGCGGAAAACATTTCTCGACATCTGGATGGTGGCCGTAGGTGAACGCATATTTGCGAGGAGCTGGAATAAAAGTGAGCGAAGCTGGTTTACCGATTTTCAGGAAAGGGGTATTGGCGAAATTCGCTATGGAGAACACATCCTCCAGGTAAAGGGAACTGTATTAGAGGCCAGCGATGACCTGCACCCGCTCATCAATGCTGCCTACCTGCAAAAATATACGCAGTCCGAAAACCGGCCCTATGCACAAGGGATTACCCAGCCCGAGTATGCCCACTATACGATGGAGTTCTTACTCGATGGAGAGCCTCCTATCGACCTTCCCTTGACGCATACACTCGAAACAGACCGGCTTTTGTTGTCCCTTCCTACGGAGGCAGACTTTCCGCATATTTTCTCAGCCACTCGCTTTGAGGGATTCAATGACGGCATGCCGTGGGAACCCCCGACTGATCTATCCGAATTGGTAAAACCGCTCCACAATAATACCCGCGCCTGGCAAGCGGGAACCGCATTTGGCTTTACGATACACCAGCGGGATACCCAGGAATTTCTGGGGCGGATTTCGATACGAAAAGTAGAAGGACACGGCACCTGGGACATTGGATTCTGGACGCATCCCATGCACCAGGGAAAAGGCATTATGACCGAAGCTGCCCGGGCGGTTCTCGAATTTGGATTTATTCACATTCGTGCTTCTCGTATAGAGGCCGGTTATGCCGTTTGGAACAAGGCCAGCGAGAAAGTGCTGCACCGGATAGGGATGACATTCGACCACTATATTGAGCAGTCTTTTCAAAAAAGGGGAGAATGGGTAGCTGAAAATGTAGTGAGGATCGAATATGCGGAGTGGGTAGGGAAGAGAGCCCCTCGTCAATAAGAATCTTCAAAAAATACAGTAGATTTGATCAGAAATGCTGATGCTCATTCCCCTCCAGCCCACACCCTGAATCGCCTCAATTATGTCCAGATATTATTACGTGATAGGCTTAATGATCTGGGCCATTGCCTGTTCGCAAAACAGAGGAGAACAACCTCCGGAAAGCGGCTTATCAGGCAAGGTATTGGCCGCCCAACATTGCGGCACCTGCCATTTGCCCGTCAGTCCGGACCTCCTGCCTAAATCCGTTTGGGAACACACGGTATTGCCGGTAATGGGGCTCCGAATGGGAATTTACGAAGGGACAAGCCCTCCCGATAGTTTTTTTGATGGGCGACTCTCCCAGCAACTGGTGGAACAAGCCGGTATTTTTCCGAAAGAACCGGTATTACATCCCAATGATTGGGAGAAAATCGTGGCCTATTACCTGAGT
>CAYGTH010000032.1:0-2038 GCA_964352745.1 uncultured Bacteroidia bacterium | reverse complement strand
TCGGGAACTCGGTTTTTACGATGTCGTCAAACCCGATGCGATCCCTGCGCCGGTGAAATCCCTCGCCATTGCAGATAGCTTAGCTCATTTCACTTACCGGCGGCCCGCCTTTTCTATCACGCCGCCTTTGTGCATCATGGTGAAGATTCTTCCCGAACAACAAGCCATTGCATTTTCGGATGGCAAAAAAAATGTCAGTAGCCTCGCGATGCTGGATTCCAGTTTGAAGGAGCGATTCAATCTATTTCTCGATCGTACCCCCATCGATGTACAAGCTTTCGACGATACTTTATACCTGACTTCTGTCGGTAAAAAAGTCTATCCTTCCGATGAGCGATTGGGTATAATTGAGAAAGTGTACAGCAGTCCTCCTGGCGAATCGCCTAACCGATCGACGGTCTTGCTGGAAGGTTTGCAACGTCCCGTCCATGTGCGGTATGCCGACCTGGATGCAGATGGCCTGACAGATATTCTGGTCTGTGAATATGGGTTTCTGCTCGGCAAACTGGCCTGGTACAAAAATGAGGGAGGCGATACCTACACGCCCCAAATCCTGAGCAGTGAGCCCGGTGCTACTGCCACCGAAATTCGAGACATCGACGGAGACGGCCTGCCCGACATTATCGCCCTGATGGCACAGGGTCGGGAAGGGATATTCCTGTACCGCAATAGTCCGAACGGATTTTTACCCGCCGAACCACTGTTGACTTTTTCGCCCCTGGCAGGCTCTACCTATTTTGAGTTGGTAGATTTCAACGGCGATGGCCATTTGGATATCCTGTACACCAGCGGAGACAATGCCGATTTATCCAAAATCCTAAAACCCTATCACGGCGTTTACCTCTACCTCAATGACGGCACCTTCCACTTTGAGCAGGCTTATTTCTATCCTATGAATGGTGCCTACAAAGCCCTCGCCCATGACTTTGACCTGGATGGCGACCTCGACCTGGCTGCTATTTCCTTTTTTCCCGACTACAGCCGACGCCCCGAGGAGGCATTTGTCTATTTGGAAAATGAAGGGAATATGAACTTCTCAGCTTCTTCTTTTCCGGAAGTGCGGCAAGGCCGATGGATGGTCATGGATGCAAATGATTGGGATCAGGACGGAGACATTGATATTGCCTTAGGTTCTTTTGTCAGTTTTCAGCCTGAGGGCGATACTACCGGCATGTACGAAGAATGGCTACAAAACGGACCTTCGGCGGTTCTATTGGAGAATACCATCCGATAAGCTTAGGAACAGCTCCAACATAAAATCGCCATTTGCCTCTCCACGCACTTGCATTCAGAGGTCCGAGGTTGCGCAGCTTCCGGGGACAATCCGGAATGACAGTTTTTTTTGTTGACTATGCCTTATGGAAAGATCAAACTGAAACAAATCAAAGCTTTGGGATTTACGCTCAAAGAAGTCCGTGCCCTTTTGTTACTTGATGAAATCGATGAACTGAATTGTCATTCAGTCTCGGAAATCATGGGCCCAAAGCTCATCGAGACAGACCGAAAAATCGCTGAATTACAAGTATTAAAAGCAAGACTGATCGGCGCAAAAGCAAGCTGCACGGAAACCTGTAGCGAAGTATTCCCCCCCTCTAGCCCCTCCTAATCTCATGCCATGAAGCTTCCCAGAATTACCGGCATCATTGACCGCAGAATCCTGATCAATTAGCAGATATGGCAGAGAGCTGATCTCTATTTTTGAGGCATTCTGATTTCAATTTACAACCTCCTCGCAATGTGTTCTTTACAGCAAAATGAACCCCTATTCAGCGGATCATTTTGCTAAATGAATATTTTCCTTGCCCGATTTGACAATTTTTCTCTACATTCGCATACAGAATTATTCTTTACCACCTTGTGTTTCCCCTAATCACCGCTGGCTACATAGCCAGTATTACTTCATTTTATTTCATACTCCATACCATTAACCCTATATCAGCTATGGCTCAGATTAAAAACATTCAAGGACTTACAGACGATCAGCTTAATTTTGAATTGAGTAATGGTGCCAAATTTGTCGTCTTTGAATATTGCATCT
>CAYGTH010000031.1:6086-28999 GCA_964352745.1 uncultured Bacteroidia bacterium | reverse complement strand
CGATTTCGGATACGGGATGCCTCCATGAAAGCTGACATCCCCCTGATTAGTGCCGAAATCCAGGTTGCCCCTGAAGCAGCGTTGGTTACCGAGCTCAGAGAATTAGGATTGAAAGTAACTCTCGTATAAAACAATAACATTTTGTGCAGACTCATACGGTCAATTATCCACTTGAGTCCCCTTTTTAACTGCTTTAAGAAATTCTCTTCATAATTTTTTTACATTCCGGAAATATTCAGGCAATTTAGGGTGTCTAAAGGTTTATTAATCCTTTGCAACTAGATTGTATGAATAAATCAGCAGCACCTTTATTCCTTTTTCTCTTCCTGGTATTTACGATTTGTTCGGCGCAAAGCCAGGTTGTCATCAATGAGTTGATGGCAGATAATGACACGACCGTACTTGACGATGCAGGAGATTTTGATGACTGGATCGAATTGTACAATTCCGGAACCAGCACAATAGACCTGAGTGGATTTTTCCTTACAGACAAAGCTGATAACCTGGACAAATGGGAGCTTCCGGGTGGCACTCTGCTGGAGGCAGACGAATACCTGATTATCTGGGCGGATGAGGATTCCAGTCAGGGGATTTATCATGCCAATTTTAAGCTTTCGGCATTAGGGGAAACCCTTTGGTTATTAGATACAGACACCACAATCATTGATAGCGTTTCCTGGGGACAGCAACCGACCGACAGAGCCTATGCAAGAACCCCCAACGGAACCGGGAATTTCATCGAAAAAGCGCCTACGTTTGCCGCCAATAATGATGGCATTACCAGACTGGAAACCGGAATAAATCCAGCGGTATCGATCAAAATATATCCGAACCCCGCCTCACAACAGATACACATTGACATTCCTACGTGGCGGCCGGGAGAAGAAATCACCGTATTTAACGGATTGGGGCAGCCTGTCGAAATTCAAATTGGCGGAACACACGTCAATATTGACGTTTCAAACTGGGTATCAGGTATTTATTCCATTCGGTATCAGGATCAGGTACGTACTTTGCGGGTCATTCATTAACAGAACTGAGAGATGATTGATTATTTTTCGTTTCAAGCTGGTGCAAAATACCCTACGCTATCGGCGGTACTATATACAGTACTGCTGGCATTTTTGCTTTCTACCCTGATTTCAGTAACCTACTACTTTACGACTCCCCGGTCCAAACATTCGCGGAATTTTTTCCAGGCGATGGTTTTGGCAGCTATCGTTGCCTCTACGGTCATGCAAGCCATAGGCGATAGTCTTGCAGTGGGTCTGGGAATGATGGGCGCATTAGCCATTATCAGATTCCGAAATAACCTGGATGACCCCCGCGACATCATTTTCATGTTTGCCGCATTGGCTGCCGGTCTGGCTTGCGGGGTGTATGGATTTACCATTGCATTGGTTGGTACGGTCGCCTTCTGTGTGGTGGCAGGAACGCTGAGGCTCACCCCAGTCGATACAGAGAGTGGGATTCATGTCCGGATTCGATTTCAACAGCAGCAGGGACTGGGCATCGAGATCGTAGAGCGTTTAATTGAGAAATGGTCCCTCCGAATTCGCCTGGAAGAGGTAAGGATTCGAGAGACAGATGGACTTGATGCCACGCAGGGGGCAGGGGCTACCCTGGATACATTTTCCGACTTTGACTACAAAGTTCAATTGCGGAATCAAAAGGCGTATCGGGAACTCATCAATGAATTACAACAGGTCCCTACGATTCGTAATCTCAGGATTAACCGAATTACCCCCTAAACAAGCCATAATCTTGATAGAAAGCTGCTCCATATGAATCGACTGCGTAGTTTTATCATGTTAGCCCTGTTATGGATAGTTGCGCTGGGGGGATTTATTTACCTCACTCTCACCCTGCGTGAGCCTTCCACCTCCTTTTTTGGGCTGGTTCAATCTGAAAAAACGGCTATCAGGGCTCCTGAGGCAGGCCTGATCAAACAGCTCAAGGTAAAGCCGGGAGATGCCGTCCAGCCCGGAGATACGTTGCTTGTCCTTTCCCGGCCGGAAGTTGAGCGTCAACAGCGAGAAGGACAATTCCAGCGGATACAATTGAATCAGGAATACGCACGCGTCAAAACCGAGATATTCGGTTCCATCAGACAGGAAAAGGCCAACTGGGATGCTGCTACAGCTGATTGGGAACAAGAAAAAAATATATGGGAAGCCAGACAAGCACGAGAAGCAGAACTGGCAGCCCCCTGGATTTCAGCTAATACTGCGAGGAAATCCAGCGATTCTCTTCTGGTTATAAAACGGAAGGCATTCGAGGTTCAAAAAACATCCATTGATCGGGAGTATCAACTCAAGATCAAATCTCTCAACGAACAATTAGCACTGGCAAAGCCCGACCAGGAACTCGATACGGCTTTACTAGCCAATGATATGGCTTACTGGGATGCTGTGGGAGAGCAACAAGTGATTCGGGCACCAGAAGCAGGATGGATAGGGGAAGTCATGGTCAGTGAATCTGAGCTTACCCTCAAAGGAGTTCCCCTGGTAGAAATATGGGGACTGGAAGCGCGGTATGTTGCAGGCTTTATTCACGAAAATTTCCGGGCAGATATACAGGCAGGTCAGCAGGTACAACTTGTATCTGCCAACAATACCGACCAAACCGCTAATGCCACCATCGTACGGCTGGGAAATCGCATTGTTGAATTCCCGGACAGGTTGCGACGTGCGCCGGGGGTACGACTTTGGGGTCGGGAAACCATCATACAACTAGAAGGAGGCAATCCTTTTTTAATTGGAGAAAAAGTAGTGATAGCAGTAAATGAATGAGGCGATTCAGCAGGAATAATTTGATTATGGCCAGGCTCATCAGGCTTTGGCTTATTTTGCTCCTTCTCCCCTTTTACAGGATTCAGGCACAATCAGGTCAACAGGTCTCTCCTGCTGATATTCTGTCCTCCTTTCGGTTGGATTCAACTTATCGGCATATTCAGGCAGACCTTGTATGGGCGAGTCAACAGGCCTGGCGAAGTGGCCTCTTTCGTCAAATGGAAATCCGTACCGAAACAGATCGCTGGGAATGGAACCGCCAGGAATTTCTCTTTCGGATTTCTCCCCGCAATCCCCGGGAGATCAAACTCCGAAATCAGCAGACACAATTAAGTACGAAATACCTCGAGCCTGAACAACAGGCCATCCAATCTCAATTATTGGCAGAACGCTATGAGACCTTGATAGACCTGTATTTCGCACAGAAATCATTGGGCATTTACCTGCAAAAAAAGGAATTGCTTCGAAGGAAACTCAGCATCCTCTCACTGAATTTTGCAGACGCGGACCTCAATCCGGTTGATCTGGCTCGCACAGAAACGGCATTGCTCAAAACAGAAGGAGACCTGACAGCTGCCAAACGCAGCTATTTGCGTATCCTTACTACGGTCAGAAACTGGCTGGGCGCGGCAGATAGCCTGCGTCTCAATTGGGATGATTTTATTGCGCCCACAGATATCCGGGCTATTCTCGACCAGGAATCCCCTTTTGATCCCTACCTACTCCCCGGCCAACTCGTAGCAAGCCTGGAAGTGGAGGATGCGTTCCTGGATTGGCAAATCGAAAAAACGCAGCAACATCGATGGATAGATTTTGTACAGGCGCGTGTTCAAGGCCGGGATCAAGGATTTGATGCGCCTGAGGTTTCCCTGGGGCTGGGCTTACAACTCCCCTTGGTTCGGGAATATAAAAACCAACGGACACTTGACGAATTGGCATGGCGGACTGCCCGTATTGAATCCCAGGTGAAAGGAGATCGATACCGGGTAAAGGAAGCCGTAAGCCGGCAGCAGCTACAAGATCAACTCGATCAATATGAGGCACTCTATCAGCAATGGGAATCCGGACACACCCGCACTGCCTTCCAGCAGCTCCGGCAATTGCAGGAAGTAAAAGCAATTACATTGATTTTGCTACAAGAAGAAATCATTTCCCAGGAACTTCTCTTACTCGATCAGGAGGAAATGCTCTACGAGGATTATTATGACTGGCTGGAAACCAGCGGTCATTTATCGAGTTTCTCCCCTCAAAATTACTTCTCAATAAGCCTGGAAGAACTGTAAACCTGGTTAGCTACTCTTTCTCAAAAGGCCACAACTGCATGAATCTGGCCCCAGGAATGCGATTCCACGTCAGTGAAGCGCGCTGCGGCAAAATTATGTTCGTAGCCCACTTCCACAATTTTATACACAAAGGTGAGCCCTATTGCACTCATAGGAAGAAAGCGTTTAAGCTCTGATCCCGCAATGGTATACGGACTGCTTCGGTTGAATAAACCGCCTTGCAGGGTTCCATCATATCCCACCAGTCGGCCAGCTGCCCGTGCCGTCAAAAACACCTGATAATCCCGCACATCCCGACTCCCATAGATCGAGCGTTCTGTAAAGTGGAGGTCATGGAAATACGGATTCACCAGGCCCAGTCGCAAGAGTGCTCCCACACTCAAATCCGTATGGACGGTACCAACCCGCCCACTGGCAAAACCTACTACATCTGCTCCATTCACAGACAAGAGTCCTTTCTCGATCTTACCCCCATATGCCAGTAAAATATCTGTTTTGATCTGATTGTCCCAGCCTTGCGGGCGATCTGGATTCTCATTAGAGGAAACAAACAAACCCGCTCCCGAAAGCGGCCCCAGAAATCCCACATCCGCAAAAGTGGTCAGACGCAGTTTTTTACGCAGGTCATTGGAGATGAGAAAATGCTGCAGGGCCAGGGTACCCGCATAAGGCCTGTCTCCACTGATCACATCGGGGGAAGTCAGGTTTTCAGGCGTAAAAATAGCCTGTGAAACCCCGAGCCCATAATAAGTCGTAGGGCGACCGCCGAGTCGAAACAAAATCCGCTTGGCAAGCCACAGTTCCTTGAATTGGGGGTGAATCAGCTCCAGCCGAATACCACGGGTATAAAACCGATCTGTTCCCGCAAATGCATCATCGTCATAGTAGGCACGAACCAGGCGTCGCTGGCTTACATCCACATCTGATATCGACATTCCCGTACAAGGTTGAGCCTTTACATCAGAAGCAAAAAGAAACACAATTAGTAACAAAAAAGCCTGAACATACCGAAAAGGGGTAAAAGGAAAAGCTAGCCGACTCATAGAATTCGTTTTGAAACGAAGGTAGGAAAAATCCCCCAAGACCAGAAAGACGGACAGGTTCAGATGATGCTATTTTACGGGTACAAAATGACTGGATCCGATCACAAAATGCTCATTATCCTTAGGATACAAGCCAAAAAAGAAAGATTCTGTAAGTCCATTGTGATAGGTCAGATACAGCGTATGCTTGTCGATCCGATAGGTTCCCGCAGAATTGGTCTTGGCAAAAACCGGTTTCCAGGCGGTATCTCCTCCCTTTACAGTTTTCCAGGCAAACCGTCCTTGTCTATCAAAATAGACTGTATTCACATTGACTACGGCCGCCCCTCCAAATCCATCAGCAGCAGTGAATTTGCCTTGCAACCGAAAATCATTAGTACCGGCTCGAAGCTGGAACCACTTCTTCCATTCGTAGGTTTTTCCTGTTTTTTGTTTGTAAACGTAAATCACCGTTCCTCTTTGCTGCCAGGTATTCCATTTTTCCGGCTTTTCTCGCTTTGATTGTCCGATATTCATTTTTTCCAGCGGCTCAGCAGGATTGGTGAATACTTCTCCATTGCTAAATAATACATTGACTTCATTCTTGACATACACGCCCCCCAATCCATACCCGGTTACGGTTCGAAGGATAATGTTTTCAATTCCCATCGACTGGCTGGTGGCATGATTCGGGTTCGACGCCACAGGCTCATAGGGTCGAATATCTGGCTTAGCAGGAATCGTTTCTTCTCTCTCTGCCGCTATAGAAGGCTGATCTATGGGGTTTTCGGCCAATAATCGGGCAGCTAATTCCTGAATACTTCCCTTATCCTTTTTTTCAGACTCAAATAACTGTGCTACCCAGAAACTCTTTAGAATCAAAGGGTCATATTTTTTTTGAAGGGCAGTATTACTGAGATCAGCATCTTGTCGCGTATCGGCAAAGGTTCGCTTGACTTGTCCATAATATGCATCCGCTTCATCATCTGAAAATTCAGTTCCGCTTTCAACTTCTTTACACACAATTTCAAAAAAAGTACGGACCGAGGCTAAGTCGTAAATAGGATATCCTCTCTCTTCGATCACATCTTCATAAGAGTTGAAGTATTCGTTGCCTTGCATGATAAGTCCCATGAGAAATCGTTTTTTGGCGGGGGTTATGGGCTTGAGTTCTTGCCATACCTGAGCCCTGATCGTATTGCGCAGGCTAAGGTCGGGGGCATAACTGACTTGAGCATACGTTTGGGGGCCAATAACAGTGAGGACAAACAGGGTACAGGCCAATCCCAGGAAGTGGGCGTAAATATGTTTCATCGATATGTCGGTAGAGAGGTGGATAGTGAAGGCATACTTACCTGAACCAAACAGGTGCTCTTTCAATAACTATCAATTTTGGCAGCTTATTGTTTCGAAATCAGAATCATTAAAGTCTTATCTGCCTATGTGGGTTATTTTACTCCCCCTTAATCCATTTTCGGAATGCCACAGCATTCTCTTTTCCGATCCTGACGGGTTGCCTGGTGTCAGGGCTGAGTTCGAGTTCAATCTTACTTTGCTCAACAGACCGAAACCGGGTTATAGCACTTAACTGAATCAGAAATTGGCGATTCGCCCGAAAAAACTGACGGGGATCAAGCTGTTTTTCGAGTTCGGTTAGGGAATCGTCTATCATAAATAGCTGACCTTCCCGATCCTTGACAAAACCGACCTTATGTTCAGTAAACAGATACGCAATCTTTGAAGTTTCAAGGGGAGCGTAGTGGGTTCCTTTTCGCACGATCAGCCGACTTTTATAGGAATTGGCATCAGCTGGCTTTCGGATCAACTGACGCAGACTCGTTTGCAAAAAATGGCGTTCCAATTGCTGCGCTTTGTTTAGTGCCTGCCTGAGTTTTGATTCACTAATGGGTTTAAGCAGGTAGTGAATCGAGTTTACCTCAAAGGCCTTCATGAGATAAGAATCGTAAGCTGTTACAAACACTACCGGAAAATCCACTTCGCACTGCTCAAATATTTCAAAGGAGATATCGTCTGCCAACTGAATATCGAAAAAGGCAAGGTCGGGTTTTTCCTCCTTGCAAATCCAGTTGACCGCATCTTCCACCCGCTCGATTCGTCCGACTATTTCCAGATCCGGCAGTATGGAATGCAGCAGATTTTCCAATTTTTGTTGGGCGAGAGCTTCGTCTTCTACGATGAGGATACGCATGGAAATTCTTATGCACTGAGGGTTAATAAGGGGAGTCGCAAACTAAAGACTCCTCCTTCACGGCTAATTTCGATTCCTTTGCCGAGGGTTTTTTCAAATCTGTCATGGAGGTTTTTCAGCCCTGTCTGAGTAGATTCGTGGGCCTGCTTTCGGGCAACCATCACATTGGAAATGACAATTTCCGATGCTTGCTGCTGAATATTGACGACCAGTTGATAGCGATTAGAGGTCTCATTGTGCTTGACAGCATTTTCTACCGCCACCATCATGGATACTGGCGGAATCAGATAATGCGTACCAGAAGCAGGTTCCAGGTCCAGATTCAAATGAAAACCTTCCTCATATCTCAGTTTCATCAGGGAAGCGTATGACTTCATAAACTGAATCTCATCCCGCAAGAGGACCAAATCTTTCTCCTTGCTGCGTAAAATGTACCGGTACACTTCGGCGAGATGCTCAATGAAAGCCTGCGCCTTAGGCGGGTCGTGCTCAGTCAGGTAAGAAATACTGTTGAGCGTATTGAACATAAAATGCGGGTCTACCTGGTTTTTCAGGGCAGTAAGTTCGGCCTGTATTTTGGCACGTTCTAACTGTTCAATCCGCATCTGTTCCTGATCCGTATGCTGCACAAAGAGTGCCTTTTCATAGACGTTGGTGACAAAAATTACGCAGACCACAATCACTGCAACTGTAGCGAAGAGGATCATCGTTGAAACGGGAATACCGGAAACCCATCCCCATCCTGCCAGCAAACCAAAGGAGATGGGAGCGGTATAGAATATATTCAGGCCGATCATCAGGATATATTTCTGGAGAATAGAATTACTCCTTAAAAAAATAGGGTAATAGCGGAATAATAACCATCGATTTCCCTCCCAAATTATCCAGGCACAAAACATAAAATACAAATAGTGGATAAGCGCAATGTCCCAGGTAAGCGCGCTGAGGTCGAGTAAACCAGTAGCACTGGGAATCACAAATCCAAAAAACGGAATCCCAATCAGCCGAACCAGCCGATCATCTACTCGAATTACCTCTCTATGTTGGGGATCACTCATCACTCATTCTTCCGCTTGAGTATCGAATTCTTCCGTTATGGGAATTTGACTTGTTTCCAATTGCCTTCGAGATACTCCAATTCTCTATTTTCAGGCTCAATCATCCATCACAAATTAATCAAATAATTATGGAATCTATGCCTGTCAACCACTTAGCAGCAATTGTAGCAGCCCTTTCTACTTTTTTACTGGGAGGACTCTGGTATTCTCCGATTTTGTTTGGCAAAGCCTGGCAAGCCGAAAATCAACTCTCCGATGCTGACCTGAAAGCCGGGAGTCCCCTTAAGATTTTTGGGCTTTCCTTTATCTGCTCGCTTATCATGTCCTACAATCTGGCTTTTTTCCTGGCTGATCCTGCTGTAGATCTGGCTAGGGGCAGCCTCTATGGCCTATTAACGGGTTTGGGCTGGGTAGCGATGGGCATATTTATTATCGGCCTTTTCGAACACAAATCCTGGCGATATCTGCTCATTAATGGAGGCTATATGACAATCGCATTTACGATTATGGGGGCAATTTTAGGGGGTTGGAAGTGAATCAGCTTATCTGCCGCCGTCGTTTCACCTCTTTCCGCAACAGTTCTACTTCCCGGCTTGCTTGTCCTGCCACGGAAGTATTTTCCTCAGCGCGGCGCATGAGGTAGGGCATCACGGCTTTGACAGGTCCGTAGGGCAGGTATTTGGCGACATTATACCCAAGCGGTGCGAGATTGAATGAAATGTGATCTGACATGCCGAGTAACTGCGCAAACCACACGTGCGGGTGAGTGGGAGCAATTTCCCGTGCTGCCATAAGTTCGGTGAGTGTGAGGGCGCTTTTTTCATTGTGAGTACCTGCACATATAGCCACAGAATCAATGTGATCCAGACATATCGCCAGTGCTGCATCGTAGTCCGCATCTGTCGCGGCCTTATTCGGCTGAATCGGCGTAGGGTAGCCCATTTCCGCAGCCCGGTCATTTTCTTTTTCGAGATATGCGCCTCTCACAATTTTTATCCCTGGGATATACCCTTTTTCCCGGGCACGTATTATCAGTTCTTGCAGATAGGCCAGTCGGTCATGTCGGTACAGTTGGGTGGTGGTATATACCATCGGGGTCTCCCTATTATACTTCTCCATCATCTCCTCCGCGAGTTGGTCAATTGTATTTTGGAACCAGCTTTCTTCTGCATCAATAAAAATCGGCGTTTTGCTTTCGGCAGCGGCGGCGCAGACTTCGTCGATTCGTTGCCGGACCCGCTCCCACCAGACTTGTTCCGTTTCATTCAGGGTTTCACCCCGCTGGATTTTTTCCAGCAATTCCGTATCTGCCAGGCCCGTAATCTTGCAGGCAGCGAAGACCACAGCGGAGTGTTTACTTCCATGGTGGAAAGCATCTAACAACTCTTGTTTGGTGAGGTCGTATCCGTCTTTTGAATTTTCACCTTCAACTGAGTAATCCAGAATGGTTTTTACCCCAAAAGAATCCAGGTAATCAGAAGCTATGACAGATTCAGCCAACGATTCTCCTCCACAAAACATATCAAAAAGTGTCTTGCGGACCAGTCCCTTGATGGGCAAGCCTATTTTAAAGGCAAACCTCAATAGTGGAGGGCCAACCTTAGTCAAGAAGGGCGAATCGATCATGCGAAACAAGCGATAGGTACGCCGAAGTACTGCATCTGACTTGGCCTGAAAGGCGCGCTCGGTATTGCTAAAATCTATGGAAACGGTGCTCGGCTTCATCTGTATTTCGGATACTAAGGTCTAATTCGGAGAAGTTCACAAGCCAATCACTTGTCAATGCAAGTATAGGCAAATCCGGGGAAAAAAGCAGCCGAGAGGGGGAAGTCGGGAGTACGGGAATGAGGGATGCAGATCAGGGTCTGCGGTTAACCAGAAAGAGGTTTCGCGCATCCAGAAATAAAAAATCCGCAGATCGGGGTCTGCGGATAACATTATTTTACAATTCTTCTGTCTTCTGTCTTCTGTCTTCTGTCTTCTGTCTTCTACTCTTCTTTTTTAGGCTGAGAATCGCCCCCATTGTTTTGCTCTCCAGGCTTACGCGGCTTTCTACGCCGGTTGCGATTGCGGTTGCGGTTATTGCTCTTGTTAGCTTCTTCTGTGTTTTCGGATTTAGGCCGTTGGTCCTGGTTTTGTCCGTTTCCGCCTGTGGATTGGTTGCGGTTTTCGCCTCCTCCTTTGCGTCGGTTATCCGGGCGATTGCGGTTATTGTTGCTTCTTCTACCGTCGTCTCTGCCACTGCCGCGCCGATTGCCACCGCCGCCTCCACGTCGGTCTCCTCCTCCTCTATTTCGGTCTCCACCCCGGCCTCTGTCGTTTCGGCCTCCTCTGCTATCTCCACCTCTGCCGCCACCGCCACCGCTTTGCCGTTTGCCGGGTGCATATACAGGAGTCTCCCCCAGTTCTGAAGGCATCTCCGGTTTCGCTACAACCATTTCAATCAATTCCTCGATCCGCTGAAAACGACGCTGATCAGTAGGATTGATAAAGGTCATCGCCTCGCCAGTAGAACTCGCGCGCGCCGTACGTCCGACTCTGTGGACATAATCTTCTGCATCAAGAGGAACATCAAAATTCAACACATGACTCAGGCTGTCTATGTCAATTCCCCGCGCAAGCACATCTGTCCCTACCAGGATTTTGAATTCTCCATTTTTAAACTCCCGCAGCGATTGCATACGCTCCTCCTGCTCCTTGTCCGAGTGAATAGCCCGGACCCCATACCCCAGACTATCCAGTTTCTTGGCGATCTTGTCAACATTCGTTTTTTTGGAGGCAAAAATAATCATGCTCTCCACTTCGCGGGTCTTGATGAGATGTTCCAATAAAGGAATTTTCTGCTCATCGTATACACTAAAAGCCATCTGGTTGATACCAGCAGCAGGCTTAGAAATATTCAGGTTAATTTCCTCCGGCTCGTTCAGAATTTCACGTGCCATTTTCCGGATATTCTTAGGCATGGTCGCGGAAAACATCAACGTCTGCCGCACTTCTGGCAACCAGCTTACAATTCGTAAGATATCCGGATAAAAGCCCATATCGAGCATTTTGTCTGCCTCATCGAGGATCAATACTTCGATATGGTCAAAATTGAGATACCCAAGTGAGGCGTGTGTATTCAGTCTTCCTGGGGTACATATAAGGATATCAACTCCATTTTTTATGGCATATGATTGTTTGTCCCATTCTCTTGAATTTTTTCCTCCATAAACAGCGACAGAAGAAACACCTGTAAAAAAAGAAATGGCCTCTACTTGTTGATCGATCTGATCGGCAAGCTCGCGCGTAGGCGCAATAATGAGGGCACGGGAGAATTCGCATTCTCCGCCTTTCATAATTCGCTCAATTGTAGGGATCAGGTAAGCAGCTGTTTTGCCAGTTCCAGTCTGTGCACATGCGATCAGGTCTTTGCCCTGAAGGCCGAGCGGAATTGCTTGTTCCTGAATAGGGGTCGTATCTTCAAATCCTAGAGATTCTATACTGGAGAGAAGGTCTTCGTTTAATTCTAATTCGCTGAATTTCAAGCTATATGTTCGTTTTATTCCCCGGAGAGATGTGTCCGTTTAATATCAACGAAGGTACAAACAGAAAGCTTGCCCCGCAAATACAGAAAGATTCGCAAAGCCGCATGCTACGGCCTTACGAATCTTGTATATACCGCTATTCTGTTACCACAATTTCGCCATCGGGCACCATCGCCCATTTCCCCTTTTCCAGTAAAAAGATAATCGTATCTCCTACCTCACATGCCGCGAGTACGGATTCCACATCCAAGGCTGTATAGACCGTCTCGGAGTAGCTGTACAGGGTATTGTATTTTTTCTTTTTGATTGCGATTCGAAAAGGTACACTTACGCCATTTTTATGTTGAGCAGTCAGGTCTTCCCGGATCGAGAACTGCCCATTTGCAGATTTTGAAATCTCACTCACCCCGTGAGGAGAAACTTCTGTTACGACCCGACTCTGATTAAGGAATACCGCCGCGCAGGTATTATACAACTCTGAATCCGTCTGGGCATTCGCCTGAAAAATACCCCCTACCCACAGTAGAGCAAGGAAAGTGATGGCCTTACAATTGATCTGGTTCATATGATTTCTTTTTACCAATTATGTTTTATGAAACAGTTCCAAATACGGGCAAACCAAACTAAAGAACAGGGAATTACCGTAAAATGAATGTAAATCCTGTGTAAAACGGGCTTCCTATTCTCTATTGTACCCTTATTTTCCTGACAAGCTGTTGTCCTCCCTGATTGATTCGTAACAAATATATTCCCGTTGAAAGGGACTGTGTGGGAATCCGCAGGGTCTTTGTGCTTGCAGGGATCGGATACGTTTCGATGATTTGCCCGCTGGCATTCAACAAACTCAGGGTTCCTGATTCGTCAGACATCCCGCCCGTCTGCTTATCCCACACAACGGAAATATATTCCGCAACCGGATTGGGATAGACCTCCACACTCCGAATCCATTGATCGCCCAGTGCATTCGGGCCTTCAGAAATAGCCTGTATCGGAATCTGCACAACTCCCTGGGGCGATCCGGTATTCAGGCTGAGCGTTGAACTCAGGCTTGCATTCGGGGCCATATTCAGCCGGACTACCACGGTGTGAGCCGCTCCGGGTTCCAGGGTTATATCCGCACCTGATCCTGATGCAAAAGACAGTTGGGCATCTCCCAGGGTGAAATCCGTCAAAGAAAGCGTTGTATTGCCATTATTGACCACAACATAGAAATAATCCACATCTGAATTCCCAAAAACAGTCCCATAGTCGATCACATCTTCTGTGAGATTAAGAGATCCTTTAGGTGGCGCTACCGAGTTTTGTGAAATAGAATGAATCCGATCCAGTAGTTGAGGATAATCCACAAAGGGGCTTCGGTTATTTTGCACAGCAAAGATGTCATTATTCCGCTTGATTTCTTTGGCTAATGGGGGATACGTTGCGTGCCATTGCCGAAGTACAGCCTCCTGGCTAGTGAGAAAACCCTGATAGTTTTGATAGCGCAACACGAAGTAGAGCATGCACCGTGCTGTAGGCCCTTTGTGATCGTCTCTGGGCTCGAATAGGGAGTTATTGCTTTTAGAGCCCCCATCCTGCCAGGTCGGGTTCGTAACATTCCCAAAAGGTTTATTGCCCCTTTCGCTATTCGCTGCAATCTTGGTAGGAAAGAGGTGATGAATATCCGAGCGCATGGGGAGACTTTGGCTAAAAAATCCCTGAGGGAAGGTATGTTCCGTATTAAATCCCTGCAATTGGGCATCTGTCCGGCTTGTATAGCTCGTTACGGTAAAACCCGTATAAACGCCAACGAGCGTATTTACCGATGCGCCCTGCCCGTTGAGCCGTTGGTTGTCTATTACCATATACACTTCATCCCGTCCGGCATTGTAGCTCAATTGTTGATACCCCTGCCCGATGCGCGTTTTCAGGGCATTTTTCAAGGCTTCTTCATGGAGGTTCTGAGTCGAGGCATAATAGGTATTGGCAAATACTCCTTGTCCGGCTAAGGCAACCGGAACACTCCCCCGATCCGAATCGGTGAGAAAGACCAATTGAGAAGGATGCTGAATGTTATGCTCCGGTGTAAAATGAACCCATACCTCTGCCGTAGCACCGGGTAGCAAGGTCATTCCGTTCGTATTCACGTGATAGGTCAGAGAATCATAGATTGAATAAGATAGGATTCCAGTGATGGAAACGGTATCGGTAGTCGGATTGGTAATACTGAGCTGGAGGCTATCGGGATTTCCGACAGTAATCGTCCCAAAATCGAGCAGGGACGGACTGACTGTAAGGGGTTGTCCAGCTACTTCAGAAACAAATACGATGAGAATAGAAAGCAGGAAAAATCGAAGGGAAGAAATCAAATACATATAGGGAGGGAATTTCAAAAATGTGCGCAAATATAGCGTTTATCATGGGGAATTCAGCGTACTGGCGGATACAAATCCCTAAAATAAATCGTATGTTAGGGAGTTCATTCCTGCATATTCATCCAAACCCTATCGCGATAAGTGACTCTCTCCTTTCCTGAAAATCTAAATCTTATTGGCTGCATGCGCAAAATTTGAACGTCTTGAATGAAGGAAAAGTCTACACCCCCAGTTCCCCCATACCTTGATACGGTTGTCGCCCGCGAGAAAAAGCGGAAACGGGATCAGAAATTTCGCTGGTTTCTGATGCTCTGTTTATTTGCGCTGATTTGCATGGGGTTCCTGATTTCCCGCTATACAGGCAACTCAGAAGCAAAACCCCTTTCTTATCAGGTACTTTCCCCAACAGATGCGAATCCGGATCGGGTACGCAGGGTATTCGAGGCAGGCAATATCCTTATCGTTCAGGCAAATAATAATTCCACAAAAGCAGATACCCTTCACGACATGGCCGACTATTATCGTTACTCCCGCAAACAGTACTTTGCCCCAGATAGTCTTATCAGCAGTCCCTGAGGGAGAGATACTTCATAAAAAATAAGGGGGAAATAGGCGATTTCTCAAAAATCCTGCTTTGTTTTGCAGCCAATTGGGGAAAACATTCGTATTCCTTGTAATGAAAAACTCTATGGATACTGTTGCCAAACGTGTGTTGATTACCGGTGGGGCTGGATTTATCGGAAGCTCTCTTACCCATGCTCTCCTCCAAATGGGTTCGGAAGTGATGGCAATCGACAATTTTGATCCCTATTATCCCAAAACCCAGAAAGAAGCCAACATTGCACCTTTTCTGGGGAATAAGAAATATCGCCTTATCGAAGCAGATATCCGGGATACGAATCTATTGTCCAAAATACGCGGCAACTTTGATGCAGTAGTCCATCTCGCCGCCAAAGCGGGCGTACGTCCTTCGATCAGCGACCCGATCACTTATCAGGAAGTCAATGTCAAAGGCACCCAAAATTTACTCGAACTCGCCAAAACCCTGAATATTCCCACTTTTGTATTCAGCTCCTCCAGTAGCGTGTATGGCATCAATCCTCAGGTTCCGTGGCGGGAATCTGACCATGTATTACAGCCTATCAGCCCCTATGCAAGCTCCAAAATCAGTGGAGAATTGCTGGGCCATGTATATAGCCATTTGTATGGCATGCGGTTTATCGCGCTGCGCCTTTTTTCTGTCTATGGCCCCAGGCAGCGCCCCGATCTGGCCATTCATAAATTTGCCCACAAAATCCTTCGGGGAGATTCAATCCCTGTTTTTGGAAATGGATCTACCAGCCGGGATTACACCTATGTGGGGGATATTGTAAGAGGGATCATAGCCGCCCTTCAATATGAAGACAGCAATTACGAAGTGATCAACCTCGGCAATGGCAACACGGTAAGCCTGACCGGCATGATCGAAACCCTCGAAACTGTTTTAGGGCGCAAAGCCATCATTGACCGACTTCCCGAACAACCCGGAGATGTCCCTTTGACTTCCGCTGATATTTCGCGGGCCCGGCACTTATTGGGCTATGAGCCTAAGGTCGATTTCCGGGAAGGCGTTGCTGCCTTTGCCCGCTGGATGAACCCCGACGCAGTGCGGCTCTAATCCACTATTATTTCTCTTGTGTTGATCCTGTTCCCTACCGGAATGGGACATTCCCTGATTTCCTACCCTCAGCCCTCACAAATCGAGGTTCAATCTAAATTTTCAAGGACTCATCTGTCTGAGCTTTGACAAATGGCTCCGACCCCGTATATTTAGCTTACTCGTAATTAATGATCCTTTTATCCCATTGAAAATGCCTGAAACAGCTAGTAAAAAAACGAAAAAACTCTACGCACTCCTGGTAGGGATTGACAAGTACAAATCCATTCGCGGGCTTTCGGGTTGTGTGAATGATGTATTTGCCATCCGAAAATATCTGAAAGAAGCGGCCAAACAAGATGGTCTTGAGCTGAGTATTAAAGCCCTTACGGATGAAGCAGCGGTAAAAGACAACATCGTCAAAGCCTTTAATGAGCAGATGATCGATAAGCCGGGGCCAGACGACATCGCCTTCTTTTACTATGCCGGTCATGGCGGACAAGAGCAGGCAGATGAGGTATTCCATATCTCCGATACCAGCAAAAAGAATGAAGTCCTGATTTGTTATGACAGTACGCTGGAAAAGTCGGGAATGGATCTTGCCGACAAAGAAATGCGGTACCTGATACACAAAGCTTCTCTGAAGGGCTCGCATCTGGTTACCATATTTGATTGTTGTCACTCAGGTGGAAATACGCGCTCAGCCGCAGCGCCTAAGATATTGACCCGTCAACTGGCAGCAGGCAAACCCTTGCGCGACTATGAAGATTTCATTTTTGCCAAGGAGATTCCCAAATCTACTTTTGCTTCTGGCAAATCCCTGAATGAAATCATTCCTCAGGGTAATCACATCCAGATCGCTGCCTGTCGCGACCGGGAAGAAGCCAACGAATATCCGGGAGATGAGCCCAGAGGCGCATTTTCCTTTTCTCTGATAAATGTCCTGAAGAAGGCGCAAGGCGGAATCACCTACTACGATCTCTATAGCAGACTGAAAATGTCTATGGAGAACCTTGTCCACAAGATGCAAGTGATCGACCCGCGCGTAGTCTCTCAAACGCCACAGATTTATGTGCGTTCTGATGATTCCAGTGCTGTGTTTAAACCCTTCCTGGATGGTGCCGTTAACCAGCAACGCCGCTATTGCAACCTGATTTTTGATGCGCGCAAAGAGACCTGGAAAATCGACATGGGAGCTATTCATGGGGTCAAAAGCCCCAACGAAGGCGTAACACGGATTTATGTGTTTGAGGAAGGGGCCAGCCTGGAAGGCGAGCATACCCATACTGCTGTGGTTGCAGAAGTTACGCCGAGCGAAGCCACCATTTCCTTTGAAGGGGAAACTCCTACAGGAGAATTTCTGACGGGATATGTAAAGGGCCTGCTTACCCGCCCGGTACATGTATTTCTGGACGGAGAGGCAGCAGGTACCAAAGTCATCAAGGAGCAGTTTGAAGAGGAAGAAACGGCTAAATCACTTAAAAACAAGGTGAAACTGGTCGATGCTAAAGAGGATGCTGATTATTTGATGGTCGCGAAGGATAAGGAATACCTGATTACCCAAAAGGATAGTTCCAACCCGCTTGTGGAGCAGATTGCAGGGTATACCCCCAACGCCGGCTCAATTGCTGCGGTGTACCTGAAACACATGTCCAATTGGGAATTTGTCAAAGCATTGGCCAATACAGACAACGATTCAAATTTTGGCGGAAAACCGCCGGTCAAAATGGAAATCCTCCGTACAAAAGTTGACGGCACCGGAGGCGAAGTCGTTCCGATTGACAATGGGGTGATCACCTGGGATTTTGATAAGAATGCAGAAGGCAAGCACATATTGCTGTTCAAACTCCGGCTGACTAATAACTCAGATCAGAAACTCTATTGCAGTGTGGCCTATCTGTCTCAGACCTTTCAGGTGTACCCGGATATTCTGGCTGGCGGCATGGTGGAACTTGATCATGGAGAAAACAACACCGAATGGGCCTTAGGAGGGCAACCCATTCCTTTCCAGGTCAGCCCCTATATCGAGCATTATAATTGGGAACATGCTACTGATTATTTCAAATTGGTGATCAGTACACAACCTTTCCGGCTGGATTCCATGGCAATGCCTGCCTTACCTGAACCCAAAGTTCCCAACCGTAAAGCATCCGGAACCCGGAGTTCATTTATGTTCAGCCCTCCAAAACCCAAGGAAAAACACGAATGGACAACCGCTTTGGTAGAGATTCGGTCCAAAAACCCGTCTTTCAAAGCATAAGTTGATCTTGTCTCCCTTAATCGGGTAGCAAGTCTTTTTACCTATAATCTACCGGTTTGTCCTCTCAACAGGGCAAGCCGGTTTTGTTATAAGTTTTCCCCATCTCTAACAAAATTTGAGTTAAGCAGGTTATCCCATTTTCCAAGCCTCCTTTTCGGCCTTGGATATCGCTCAATTATCTCCCAAAGAGGGCAAGACCTTGGTTAAAGAACAAATACATTCAAGCAATCCCTTACAAAGGCTTTATTAATTGAAGCAAAAGCAATAATTTGCGGGTCATTTTTATCGCATAATACCTTCTTACATCTTATGCTACAACATCCTGATCGCTTTGTTAATCGTCATCTGGGACCTACAGCCACAGACCTGGATGCGATGCTCTCCTCAATCGGCGTAGAGTCGCTTGATCAGCTCATTGATGAAACTATTCCTGCACACATTCGCCTCGAACAGGATTTGCCCGAACGCAAAGCCCAGAGCGAACACATTTATCTGCAAGAACTGCGCAAATTGGCTCAGCAAAATCAGGTATTCAAAACGTATATCGGATTGGGATACTACGATTGCATTACGCCAGCAGTAATTCTGCGAAATATTTTTGAAAATCCAGGTTGGTACACGCAATACACGCCTTATCAGGCAGAAATTTCCCAGGGCAGACTCGAAGCCCTCTTAAATTTCCAAACGCTCATCAGCGACCTCACAGCAATGCCCATCGCCAACGCATCCCTATTGGATGAAGGAACTGCTGTAGCAGAAGCGATGAGCATGACCTGGGCCCAAAAGCATAAGCGCAACCGGAAGGCGAATGCCAATACCCTCCTGATAGCAGATACCTGCCTGCCACAAACCATTGATGTGGTCAAAACCCGTGCAGCGGGATTGGGAATTGAAGTCGTAATCAGTTCCGTTGCTGACTTTGCCCTCACCGAATCCGTATTTGCAGCTGTGGTTCAGTACCCCGATGCGAATGGTGCGATTTGTAATGTTGAAGAATTGGCCCAATCGCTGCACGCACAGGAAAGTTACTTGATTGCAGCTTCAGACTTATTGAGTTTGAGCCTGTTGAAGCCACCCGGAGAATGGGGAGCAGATGTCGTAGTAGGAACGGCCCAGCGATTTGGCGTTCCTATGGGATACGGCGGTCCTCACGCGGCCTATTTTGCGACCAAAGAAGAATTTTTACGCATGATCCCCGGTAGGATCATTGGGGTATCTATAGATGCTCAGGACAACGCAGCCTTACGCATGACGCTGCAAACCCGTGAACAGCATATCAGACGAGACAAAGCGACTTCTAATATCTGTACAGCACAGGCTCTGCTTGCCATCATGGCCAGTATGTATGCCGTTTATCACGGACCTGACGGCATCAAGGCAATTGCCAGCCGGATTCATGGCATGACTGCTGTGCTCGACAAAGGCCTCCAAAAATTAGGATACGATGTCCTGCATAAGCACTATTTTGATACCCTGGCGATACAACTCGCCAATAGTGAAGAAGTCAATGCTTTACGCAGTCTGATGGAAGCCCATCAGGTCAACCTCCGGTACACACATACGGGTCTTGTCAGCATTTCCTTAGACGAAACGACTGAGCCGGAAGATGTGATGAGCTTGCTGGGACTTTTTGCAGAAGTCAAAGGGGAATCCCTGAATGGTTTTGCACCAGAAACGTATCTGAACGAAGGTGCTGCACCGATTGATGCAGCATTCGCCAGAACTTCTGAATACCTGACACACCCTGTTTTCCATCTGCATCGCTCTGAAACTGCGATGATGCGCTACATCAAGCGACTGGAAAATAAGGATTTGTCGCTCACTACTGCGATGATTCCTCTCGGTTCTTGTACGATGAAACTGAATGCCGCTTCGGAATTGATTCCTGTTAGCTGGCCGGAGTTTGCCAGGTTGCATCCCTTTGTCCCTAAATCACAAGCCAAAGGGTATGAATTGATGATTGAAGAACTCGGAGATCACTTATGTGAGATCACGGGTTTTGCAGGCATTTCGCTTCAGCCGAATTCAGGTGCACAGGGCGAGTATGCCGGCCTGATGGTCATTCGGGCCTATCACCATAGCAGAGGAGATTTCCATCGTGATATAGCGCTGGTACCCTCTTCTGCACACGGAACGAATCCCGCCAGTGCTGTAATGGCTGGCATGAAAGTGGTCGTGGTGAAATGTGATGACATGGGAAATATCGATGTTGCTGATTTACTCGCTAAAGCAGAGCAGCACAGTGAGAACCTTTCCTGCCTTATGATTACCTACCCTTCTACCCACGGTGTATTTGAAGAAGATATCAAGGAAATCATCAACATTGTCCACGCTGAAGGAGGACAGGTGTATATGGATGGTGCTAATATGAATGCGCAGGTAGGCCTGACCAGTCCCGGTTTGATCGGAGCGGATGTCTGCCACCTCAACCTCCATAAAACGTTCAGTATCCCTCACGGGGGAGGCGGTCCGGGCATGGGGCCCATTTGTGTTGCGTCCCATCTGGTTCCTTTCCTTCCGGGTCATACCCTTATCGAAACCGGTGGCAATCAGGCCATTTCAGCCGTCTCGGCAACTCCTTTTGGCAGTACAAGCATTTTACTGATTTCTTATGCTTACCTCAAACTATTGGGGAGTGAAGGTGCCAAAGAAGCCACCCGGTACGCCATTCTCAATGCCAATTACCTCAAAAGCAAGTTAGAAAAACATTATGATGTCTTGTTTCAGGGAAGCAATGGCCGTGTTGCGCATGAGTTTATCCTCGACCTCCGCCAATTCAAGGCTCAACTAGGGCTGGAGGTAGATGATATCACCAAGCGACTGATTGACTATGGCTTCCACGCACCGACCGTTTCCTGGCCGGTACCTGCTACGATTATGGTGGAGCCTACTGAGAGTGAGCCTAAGGCAGAACTCGATCGTTTTATCGATGCGATGATTGCGATTCGGGAAGAAATCAGAGAAGTGGAGGCAGGAATTGCCGATCCGGAAGATAATGTACTGGTTCATTCTCCTCATACCCTTGAGGTCATTACGGCGGATGAATGGACACACAAATATTCCCGTAACAAAGCAGCATTTCCCGTTGCGTCTTTACGCGAAAATAAATTCTGGCCCTCTGTAGCACGTGTCAATAATACCTATGGGGATCGGCACGTGGTTTGTACCTGCCCCCCTATTGAAAGCTATGCCGAAGAAACTGTATAGATTACCTATGTTTATGTTCATTAGCAAAGTCCGGGCTTTTCGTCCGGACTTCTTTTTTTTTCGAATGCATTTGTATCCGCTCAAAAAATTAAGGAACTCCTAATAGGAAGCAACCAACAGGTACTGTATTGTCCTTAGTTGTTGGCAGATCGGGGTCTGCCAACAACAAAATCATGTCCGTTGTCCGCAGACCCCGATCTGCGGACGTTGGTTTTCTCCCTGCGCGCTGCGCTTGCATGCACGTGGGGGACGAGGTCTTGTAAATTTACGATTGAAGCAATTAACAGCCCTTTTCCTCAATACGAATTATTCAACAAGCCATCACAAGAGTATTCCAATTAATTATTTATACAGTCACTCAACCTTCCAGCTTGATATTCCGTAACTAAAAGACAAAAACCTGGCGGCTTATACTCATCTTGTAACCTGTATCGCCTATGCCGCTCTTATTCACAGCTATTGTTTTGATTGCGCTGGCCTATTGGATGGGTCTGGGAATCGTTGACGTTTTTTCCGTTCCGGGAGAAAAAAAGAAAAAGTGCAGTAAGTGTAAAAAGGAAGAGCCGATTCAAGGCAGCGACCTGTGTTACTACTGCGAAATCGTTGTTTTTCGACAGGAACAAAAGAAAAAACGTGCGGCTAAGTCCTGACGAATCCTCAACATTTCGTTAGAATAATTTCCGCCATAGTTACTTCCTAAGGCGCTCCTTTGAGCCATTCCTTAAAACTCGCTGAGCGTTCCGCGCTTACAATTGTCTCAGACTCGAAGGGCGGGTTCAGGTCTATTTTCACCCGAGACTTGGAATATGCCATCATTTTAGCGATCGCATCAATGTGGAGGATACATTTCCGGTTAATGCGAAAAAAATGCGTCGGATCAAGCATCGTGGTAAGTTGATCCAGGTTTTGGTCAACAGGCGAATCCTTCCCGGCAAACGTCCGCAAAAAAGTTACTTTTGAATCGATATAGAAATAGGCGACCTCTTTGATTTCGACCGCCTTGATGTGTTGCCCATAGCGAATTACAATCCGCTTTTGATACTGGGGATGTTGATTCAATTGAATCATTTGAGCCAGTTGTTCATAGGCAATCGGCAGGGGCGTTTTCCGCTTTTGCATCCGCTCATATTTCGACAGGCTTCCCGCCAGTTCTTCTCGCTTGATGGGTTTTAACAGGTAGTCTATGCTATTGAGTTTAAAGGCATCGATAGCATACGCATCATAGGCTGTGGTGAATATGATCGGCGCATTCACCTCCACTTCTTTGAATATTTCAAATGAGGGGCCATCAGCTAACTGAATATCTGCAAAAATCAGATCGGGTTCCGGTTGTTCCCGAAAGTACTCCACCGCCGTTTCAATGCTGTCGCATACGCCATCGAATTCGGCCTCTGGCAACAGTTCTGTGATCAGCTTCTGGAGGCGTTGAGCAGCAGCGTGTTCATCTTCAATAATGAGAATGTGCATAGTAATCTGGCCTTAGGTAATAGAATCGAGCAAAGGAATATCCACAATAAATTCAGTCTCCGTTTCCCGAACGCGCATCGTGTCTCGCCCGAGTAATT
>CAYGTH010000031.1:0-6076 GCA_964352745.1 uncultured Bacteroidia bacterium | reverse complement strand
ATATTTTGCAAGCCCGTTCCGGTAGAAGGAACAACACCGCGTTTCTTTTGCAGGTTATTCTGCACCCGTAGTTTCGAGTCCCCATTGATGCTGATGTGAATGAGCAGGGGTTTCCGGGCGGAGATCACATTGTGCTTGATCGCATTTTCAATGAGCATCTGCAAGGTAAGCGGAGGAATACAGGCACCCGGCTGTGCAGCTGCGATCTCATATGTCAGTTGCAGGTTTTCACCGTACCGCTTTTTTTGTAGAAATAAGAAGGTATTCAGGAGTTCCAATTCTTCTTCCAGCGAAATGAGTTGCTGATCCCGGTACTCCAGCATATTTCGAAAGAAATCCGCAAGCTTTTCTACGTATCCTACGGCTATCTTCGGCTCCTCCTCAATGATGGAAATCAGGGTATTAAAACTATTGAACAGAAAATGGGGATTCACCTGATTCTTAAGCGTATCAAACTGAAATTCAATCATTTGCTGCTTGAGCGACGCAGCTTTTTTCAGTCGTTTTTCCCGCTCTCTGATGACAAAATAGAACAGCAGGAGTAATCCGATTCCTACGGCTAGCAGGAACCAGATTTCTTGCCAAAAGGGGGGACGAATGTGAAAGGCAACACTGCTCATTGGGGCATGATCAAAATTGTCATTTGCAGTCGCCCGCAATTGAAACACATATTCTCCTGGTGGCAAATTAGGATAGGTAGCTCTTCGATCCTGCGAGGTGATCCATTCGGTATTATGCCCATTCAATCGGTACTGATACTGTACTTTGCCCGGATCCCGATACCAAAGCCCCACGTAATCAAATGTCAGGTCATTTTCATCATAGGCAAAATCACGGCCTTCGGAAAGGGGAACAGGGTTGAGCAACATCAAGGTCTGCTCGATACGGGTAGCGGGCCGCATTCGGAAAGGCAAATCAGGGGGCAAATAGGTTACAATCCCCTCCTGTGTCCCCATCCATATCGAGCCTTGCTGGTCTATTGATACCGCATTTAAGGCGGCGTCTATTTCCTCGAATCCTGCGGTTTCTCCATAGCTATTGACCTGACCGGATGCTACCGAGATCAGGTCAAATCCCTTGCTGTGAATCGCCAGTATATGTCCATTCCCATCATTCACCAAAGCTGAGATCGTCAAGTTACTCAAGCCTGCTTCCAGCCCGAGGTAGCGCGCCGAATCTCCCAAAATGCGATAAATCCCGGCGTCAGCTGTACTGAACCAGATCCCCCCCTGATCATCCTCAGCGATGGAATACACCTTATTGCTCTTGAACAAGGTCGTATCTGCGTAATGGTGAAATTTTCCATTTTCCAGCGCAGCGATCCCTTTTCCATCGGTCCCAAACCAGGTTTTCCCGCTTTTATCTGTATGAACATAATAGATATAATTGATCCCCAGGCCATCTTCTCGCCTAAAACTCTCCATTGGTAGCGGAAAATCGTCGGGATCGGCACCACGCGGTATCTGACAACGGGATACACCGCCGAGGGTGGCAAACCATATTTCAGATCCGTTTCCTTTGATAGAAAGGACATTTTCATTGATCAGACCTTCTGCTTCAGTGTAATGGTGAAGCGTTCCCATCTGAGGCAAATAGCGAAATACGCCATTTCCAAAGGTGCCCAACCATAAATAGCCAGCTTCATCCTCGTAGATACTAATGATATTCTCTCCTTGCAGCCGATCCAGCGAAGGGCTGATCCCCTGACCTAATTCGCCGGAAGGGCTCTTTTTCAACATCCGAAAAGCGGTTTCGGTACTGTACCAAATGTGGCCTTGCCGATCCGCCAGAATCGCTTGTACACTTCCGATGAGTTCAGAGTTGATCTGATCGAGAAACAGGAGGGATTCCTGCGTAAAAACGAGCCCATTGGTATTGCTGCTCAGCCAGACATTTCCTTCTCCATCGCGAAGGAGGTCCAGTATTTTCCCATTGGGAGCAACCTGCACATCCCCTTTCCCGATCAATTGCCGTACACCACCTCCGACCTCAAGTAGTCCTCCGCCTTCTGTGCCCACCCAGGTCTTTCCCTTCATGGGTAAAATCGTGGAGACAGGTCCATAAGTCCAGCTATCTCTAGAAATGGGAATACGGAATGTATCTGATTTCATGTCATACACACAGATGCCATGGTCATACATTCCAATCCACATATTACCATCGAGATCCACCTGCAATTCCCGAACGATATTATCCGGCAAGCCCTCCCCTACTCCAATATTGCGAACTTGTTTTTCCCCAGCCTCCAACCAGCAAATACTGATGCCCCCATCTGTCCCAACCCATACTCTTCCTTTGTCATCGCCAGCAAGGGTGTAAATATCTGTATCGCTCAATCCATCCTCCTGATCGATATTATAGAGTCTGCCCGCTCGCAGGTAATAGAGTCCTTCGCCATACGTTGCAAACCACATGAGTCCCTCGGGATCCTGCCAAATCCCGCTGATCCTGACAACGGGTGTGCCCTCTTCCGGCAAATAGGGTTTCACCTCCTGAAACCGGAGAGTACCAATACTTCCATTTTCATAGCCTATCCACAAAACGCCATCCCGATCTTCATAAATCGCTGTAACCGAAACTGCTGCGAGGCTATCCGGCATGAGATACGTTTGCAGGGTATTGCCATCATAGTGCTTCAGCCCATCGCGGGTTCCCAACCACACAAAGCCACGACTGTCTTCAAATATCAAGGTAACCCGAAGGCCATCCAGAGCAGCATGCGACTGAAAATAAGGTGATTGCGCGAAACCAGCAGAGCCACACAACACATATAGCGTGGCTATCAGGGCATATCCCTTCCATATATATCGCGCAAATCTGTCTTTCATATTCACCTTAACTGCCAGTTTGTGGGGTGAAGACTGCACGCACATTCACCTTAATTTCTTCGGCTATTTTTTGGTGAACAACCCTTGGAATGCTAATGTCATGTTCGGCCAGAAGAACAGAAAAATCTGCTGAGACCTCTAGTTTAGATGCTGAGACGACTAATTTACATCGGATGATTCGCTCCTGGGTCAGGCCGTGGAGGGTCAATTTTCCTTTGGCGCGAATGGTGTAGGTTCCTGGCTTGGAAAAGTCTATTTCCTCGATAATTTTACCCGCAAATTTTGATTTGGGGAATCGAGAACTTTCCATATAAATCTCATTGAAATGCTCGCGCTGCAAAGGGCTGTTAAAACCCTGAAAACTGGTCATTTCGACCGTAAAAGCAAACGTCCGCTTATCGGTATCAATAGCTCCCTTGAGTTGGTCTGAATCTGCTTCAATCAATTCCAGGGGGGCATCAGAGGAAAATTGAATGGTCCCGTTTTCTGTTAAAAACACATCCTCAGTCATCGCCGGGGGAGCCGGCATCCACATCCATAAAATCGATATCCAAATGGCAATCATGGTTTTCCTTTTTTTCAATAACGGAAAAATGCAGGACATAGCCTCAAAGGAGATCGTAGTTTGAGTGTCGGGGAATAAACAATCAAACTCCAAATCAAACCCTCAAACTTCTTCAAACATAATTTGAAGACCGAATGCAATTCGGAATATCGTTTTGTTTGACTGTTTGAGGGTTCGGGGTTTGAGTGTCGGTAGTATTTGGATATAACCTACTTATTCCAGACACCCAAAAAAGGTATAGTAGGTTTCCCCTTCCAGTTCGCGCTGGGCATACAAGGCCAGTTCCCGCGCGTGGTAGTCGCCCCACATACTGGATTCGCCATAGGGAATCTGACTTCCTTCCGGTACATAGTCCCATCCATTTGGCCGGTGATAAATGGAATGCAAGATCAGTCCCTGATGTGTCGGGTCTGTGCTGAGGTACGGTTCTGCCAGGAGGCTTTTCAGGACGGTCAGGCCTGCTTGCCAATAGCGTTTCCCCGCTTCTCCTCCCAGGTATTTTCCTAAACGAAGGAGTCCTTGTGCACCGATCGCCGCCGCAGAGCTGTCAACCGGCTCGTGATCATTGTACGGGTCAGCGGCACGGTCATAGTAATCGCCCAGATGTACCAAACCGGGAGCACCTGTATCCCAGTAGGGAATGCCGTCTGTAGCGGTATGGTCGATGTAGAAATCGCATGTTGCCTGCGCAGCGCGTAGGAAGAGAGCTTTCAGCGCTTCTTTGCCGCCCAAAGGTGCTAATTCTGCTTCAGAAAGGGTTTCTAAAAATTCCAATTGCTCCGGGAAACCCGTCATTGCCCAGGCCAGGCCTCGTGTCCAGGTTGAGAAGCCTGTATATCCCTGCTGCGAATTCGGGCAGCGGAAATTCCCATCCGTAACATTAAACACACTCTCATGCGCTGTCCGTCCCCACAAGTCATATATGTCCCGGCCTTCTCCATAATAAACAGAATAATTTGCGGTAGCGACGCAGTGCTGAATTCCCCGCTCCAGGAGGCTGACTTTCCGGTCATTTTCCTCCCAAATCGCATGCCCCAATTGATGACTCACCATCAGGGCACGGCAGGTACGAATCGTATCTACAAAGAGCGAATGCTGTCCATTAAAGGAATGTATATAGCCCCCTTCCTGAATAGTTGTCCACCGACGGGCTTGCACCGCACCGGAGAGCTTAAGTGCCAATTCGTAGAAATGAGCCTCCCATTCATTGTATTCAATCTTGCCTTCCCGCATCAACCGCAGCAAATTGCCATAGGTACTGACATTGTTGAATCCATGATCATGGACTCCAAAATGCCCCACATGCGCCGCCATTTTATCGAGGGTAGACTTTCGGCCAAATGCCAGCAGTTCTTCATCCCCCGAAATATCATATTGAAGGATAGCAGAGCCGTATTCAAATCCCTGCGTCCATTCTGTCCAGCCGCGCGTGGTATATTTCCCCGCCGCAGTAAAAACAGGAGAGCCCTGGGAGGTATCATATTCTTTTGCAATCAGGTGAATCTTTTCGCCGGAGAGTTTCCAGAAGTGTTCCAATGGGGCTTTGAGGTCTTGCAGGCTAAGTTCGTAATCGATTTTCATATAAGGGGTTGTAGTAGCTGGATGAAAGAAGAAAGATATCAGATGGCAGTATTAGCCTCTATGTATTTCAAAAATATATATTAGATTGTCATTCTCACAACCTGCATAACCGATACACCATGTTCCGGAATCCTTTGCCCACCCTGATCCTGATCCTTTTGATCTTTTCTGCCTGGAAGCCGACTCCTAAGGCGCCTGCAATTCCAAATGTGCAACTGACACAGGATGCAGATCAAATTCGCATTTCAATTGATGGAGCACAAGTCCTTCAATACAATATCTCCGTAGTTGAGCCTCCGGCAGGTATTGCTTCTCATTACCGGCGCAGCGGATATATTCACCCGCTTTTCAGCCCGGATGGAGCGGTATTGACAGGAGATATGTCCCACGATCATGCGCATCAGCACGGGATCTTTTTTGCCTGGGTGAATACCACTTTTCAAGGGCACAAGGTAGATTTCTGGAACCAGGCGGACAAATCCGGTCGGATTGAACATGTAGCAGTCCTGGACACAATGAGCGGCCCCGATTTTGCGCAATTCCGCGTCAAGCTTCGCCACTCTGATATCACAGACTCAACACAGATTGTTCCTGTTTTAGAGGAAGAATGGACCGTTACTGTCCACGCCCAAACCGATCCCTTCCTGATCGATTTAACCTCCCGTCAAGTATGTATTGCGGATAGTCCTTTACACCTGAATCAATATCACTACGGCGGTATGGCCTTTCGTGGGAGTAATGAATGGGTGGTACCCGAGGACAGTGCCAAAGCACCCCAGGCCAATATGCGCAGTGCGGGGCTGGCGGGTGTAATGACAAGCGAAGGAGATACCCGCATACCGGGCAATCACAGTCGCCCCAAGTGGGTGGATATGAGTGGGATTGTTGGAGGAAAGACGGGTGGCGTAACCATTTTACAACACCCTGATAACTTCCGATTTCAACAGTTTACACGCATTCACCCTTCCATGCCTTACTATTGCTATCCACCGGTGGTGGAAGAAGCCTATGACCTGATGCCGGGTGTTCCGTATGTGTCTCAATATCGGATTGTTTCGCACACAGGCAGGCCTGAAGCGCAGGTGCTTGACAGCCTTTGGAA
>CAYGTH010000030.1:20354-29469 GCA_964352745.1 uncultured Bacteroidia bacterium | reverse complement strand
GCTTTGTACAGTTGACCCGGTGTTGCTCCGCGGAACCGGTATAGCATTCCAAACCGATTTTGCGCATCCAATTTGGATGAAAAGTCTCCCGTCCGCGCCATCTCACTACTTTGGGTATGGCCGTTTTCAAATGTAAAACTGGCTGTTTGAAAATAAGGATTTCCTTTGGACTGTTGGAGGAGGGTTTCTGCGTCGCACCATACCTGACCTGGCAGATCCGGACTTGCAGATTGATTGAGAAATGGGAAGGACAATCCCCCGCCAACCAGTATCAAGAGACCTACGCCGACTAGCCAGTAGCTATGTCGAAACAGATTGCTGGACTGCTTGGGTGTGTCCTTGAGGATCATATAAGCCTGGGATCACAATACCAAATCTGGCTGATTGACCATAGAGATCGTTGTTGCAGGAGATAGCTTGCCTAATTCTTTTTGTGCGGTTTCGAGCTTTTCAACCGTATCCGCCTTGATGAGAAAGGATAATTCGAGTTGATCAGCAGTCTTATCCATGCGTTTGAGCTCCACATAGTCAAAGTGCTTTTTCAGGATATTAGAAATCCCGGTAAGGTCGTCCAAATCCGTTGTCAGATTGAGGTACATGCTGTTGCGTCGTGCGAGGGATTCTTCTCCGCCCAGCTTTTTCCGAATCAACAACAGACCTACGATTGCGGCAAATGAGATCAGGGCAATTAACGGTTGATTGGCACCTGCCGCCAGACCGATCCCAATGGTTAGGAAGAGGTAAGTGAGCTCTTCGGGGTCTTTGATCGCCGCTCTAAAACGAACGATAGACAAAGCACCTACCAGCCCCAATGAAAGGGCAATCGAAGACTTTACAATCGTGATAATCAATAGGGTGGTCAGGCCTAGTGGTAGAAAATTACTCGCAAAACGTGCCCGGTTGGAAACTGCATTGCCATACCGCACATAAAATATGCGGAGGAGCATACACAACAGGGCTGCGACTGCCAGATTGATGAGGAAGTCCGCCATGTTTACGGATTTTGAGAATTCCTCTAAGTAGCTTTCAAATTTCATAGGCTTATGATTTCTTCCTGGGCTTTATCCGGGCTCGGGCTTCTGTAGCACAGAATTATTTGTGCTGTTAATAATGGATTGTAGCACGCTGATCATCGTGCATATTGCTCATGAATGACCTTGAGATAACCTCTGTGTTATCAAATTGCTGGGGCAAAAATATCCTATTTTGTCAAATTTGCGAAACCCAATTTTTCTACCCGCTCCAAAACTGGGATTCCTGATCGTTTTCTGGGTGCTGAAATCAACTCAATCGAGCGGTTCCGCGAGTCCAAATAGCTTTGGATTTCCGGGCAATACCAGCACTTCAATGTCATCGACCCATACGACCCTTTTCTCCGGATTCCAGATGTAGACGGATAGTTTCATCCCCGGCTCCATCCAATTATATTCCCGCATACGCATCCCAAAGTGGAGGTGGCCCCATCCGGTTTGTGGGCTGATTTGTTCTTGAAAAGGAATTCCCCGCCAAAATACGGTGCCGGTATCTGCCGAGACACTGATAACCAGTTGAGGATTAGCGGTGGAATCAAGCAGGGAAGCTGCTACTGAAACGAGCAGGAGATCATGCCGACTTAAAAATAAATCTTCTGTCGGTCGGCTGAAAGTAGGCCCATAGACATCCGTTGAGTCCATTTTCCAAAAAGTATTATCAGCTTGGAGGGTATCAGGAATGGGGGTGCCCGTTCCATTTTCCCAAAATGCAGCGCGATGTTCAAAACTGTTGTGACTCTGGTATTGAATCAAGGGAAGAGATGTCTTCATGGGTTCTGCTTGTGAAAAAACATACCATTCAGAAACAAACGCCATTTCCTGCCGAACGAGGTAGGGATATCGCTCCCGGATAATGCTGAGGTATTCGAGCGGCGTTTCGCGGCTAACCCATCCCAGGCTGAATGTGGTGCCCGCTGATGCTTGAACGGCTTCCCTAAACTGTTTCAGGTCTCTCTTCCCTTCCACCTGATAAATGGGGACATTCAGACTGTCTCCATATTTGGCGTAATAATATTGCACATAGTAGGGGTGATTCACATTGAAAGCTGCTGTGTGTTGCGTTTTCCCAATGGAATCAGCCCATGCAAGGCTATTTTGGGCAACCATCTCCGCTCCTCTGTTTCGCATCAGATCGAAGTGCTGTCGATCCTGTATCAGGCTGAATATACCTATCGCAGCAAAGCCCAGGACTATCGCTTGATGGGGCGCCTTGAGTTTTGGATAAAAAGAGAATAAGAGCAATAATAAAAAGGGGAAGGTGAAAAAAAGTACCCCTTGATGAAGAACCGGCGCCACGAATACAGAATACAAGGTACCAATGATTAGGGGAGTCAAAAACCAGATCAGGGCGATTCGTCTAAAGCGAGCAGCTTCCGGTCGTTGATTAGTAGGGGTATGCAGCATCAAACCGACTGCGCCTGCAATGATGCAGGCGGCCCACATGATGGGCGAGAAGTGCAGGATATAATTGATATACTGGATGAGGAAATCCGGTCCCGGTGCCGCGAGCCAGCCCCCTATTCCTCCTGTTTGTAATTGATTGAAAAATATCGGCACATGGGGCAGATATAGCAGTAGTACCAGGGCATTTGCCAGTAAATAGGGCTTGCGATTAGCTGAATTGAGATAAAACAAGCCAGTAATACCGACCATTCCGGCAAATAACATACTGAAATAGTGGTTATAGGCACATAAGGTTGCTGCCAGTACATAACCAACTAATGGCCAAAGGTTCCTTCTTGAGGAGGAAAATATCAATAGGGTCCAACACCCTACCATGGCCATACAGAAGAACAAACCACTTGCATAAGGCCGGGCAATCGAGGTAAAATAAATTGGATATTGGAGAACGGATAGGGAAACGGCTACCCAGAGCCCAACTGTTTCATTGAACCATTTCCTGCCAATGGCATAGGCCAGCAAGATGCCGAGTAATCCCATTCCGACAAAAGGCAGTCGGACCGCCCATTCTCCCGTTCCAAACCAACCTGTCCAGTAGTACAAAAAAGTGTGTACACCGGCTGGATGCCCATCGGGCATAATGCCTTTCTCCAGGAGTTCGCTAAAGCTATCGAAGCGAAGCCGGTTAAGGGCACTAAGCTCATCATTGAATAGCGGAACCTGTGCGAAATCATACAACCGCAAACCCGCAGCTACGAGCATGACAACTGTCAGGAGTAGATAGTGGAGGTATGTATTTCGTTGTTGCATAAATCGGAACTATGCTGGGAGTAGGAGGGAAGAGTCCCCGTAGCTCAAAAACCGGTAATCCCGGTCGAGTGCTTCCTGATAAATCCGTTTCCAGTCGTCGCCTACCAGCGCCGCAATGAGTAGTAGCAAGGTCGTAGCGGGTAAGTGGAAATTAGTGATGAGCCCCGAACAAATTCTGAACTGATATCCCGGCATGATATAGATTTGGGTATCTGCCAGTAAATAGGCCCGATCATTCGTTTTCATCCCTTGTAATAAGGCTTGAAGGGCTGCTTTGGGGTCGGGTAAATCAGTGTCTTGCCGATCATAGGCAAAGGTCTGTTCCAGGAAAAGAGGAGCACTCGTTTCCAATAATACAGGTTCCTGCATCACTTTTACTCCGAGCCAGTAGAGACTTTCGAGCACCCGCATGCTGGTAGTACCGACCGGAATAATGGAGCCTTCATGTGCAATCAGTCGTTCGAGATTGGCCTGGCTGACTCGCATTTGCTCGCTGTGCATCTCATGGTCCCATACTTCTTCCTGCTTGACGGGTTGAAAGGTGCCTGCTCCCACGTGAAGGGTCAGGTATTCGATGCCGATTCCCTGGGAGTCGATTTGCTGTAAAACTTCTGGTGTCAGGTGTAAGCCAGCAGTTGGTGCGGCCACTGCGCCTTGATGGGTTGCATACACCGTTTGATACTGGTCGAGGTCTTTTTTGGTAGCTTTGCGATTGAGATAGGGAGGCAGCGGCAATTCGCCCATTCGGGAGATGAGTTCTGCAAAACTAAGGTCTTCCCGATCCCAGGTAAACTGTATGAGATTCTGTTCCCGATCTTGCCAACTGGCCTGTACCTGAAACGATTTTCCCTGATCTGTCAGGCTGAGTTCCAGTACTTCCGGATGTTTCCATTTTTTCTTATTCCCGACCATACACTGCCAAACTCCGCCAGTCGTGGATTCCATTGCCTGATGGATCTCTGCGGGTTGATGAGGGTGTAGGAGAAATATCTCGATATGCGCACCGGTCTTTCGGAAAAAGTGTAATCGCGCCCGAATCACCTTGGTGTCGTTGCAGACCATGAGACTGCCGGGAGGGAGTTCCTCGGCTATAGAATAAAATTTTCGATGCTCAATCTGACCCTTCCGATAGACGAGGAGATTGGATTGGTCGCGTTGTTCCAATGGGAATTTGGCAATTCGCGATTCGGGGAGGTCATAGTTAAAATCGGAGAGCCGTAATTTTCCAGGCTCAAATGTCGGAGCATTCATGTAAATCCGAGTCGATGGTTTGTGCGGTAAAGATACGGTTTCTCCAGCTGGGTCAGAGCATGGTATTCGGGTCCGGTTTCGCTTCCAGCCTGATGGATATTACCCTGTTTTTTGCGGCTTTGCCTACGGTAATTAAATATTCTCCAACAATTACTTCCTCTCCCACAGCAGGAATATCCTCCGCATAATAGGTTACGAGGCCTCCAAGGGTGGTGTAGTATTCTTCTTCTGGCAATTGTAACTCAAATTCTTCGTTGATGTCATCGATTTCAAGTCTTGCTCCCAGGAGGAAACTGCCGTCTTCATTTTTTTGCTTGATCATATCCTCAAATACGACCTCTTCTTCTTTATCATGCTCATCTTCTATTTCGCCAAATACTTCTTCTACCAGGTCTTCCATGGTAATCATCCCTTCGGTACCGCCGTATTCATCTACGACGATTGCCACGCTCTTTTTATTCTCCGTAAATTCCTTGAGCATCATATTGGCTGGCATGGTCTCCGGCACAATCAGGACCGGTTGTAGAATTTCATCGACTTTATCAGGTTTTTGGAAAATAGAATTGGAATGCACAAACCCCTTTATTTCATCTAAAGATTCACCGTAGATAATGATCTTGGAGAGCGAGGTTTCGATAAACTGGTCGATTAATTCATCAATCGAGGTTTCCAGAGAAGCTGAAATGATTTCAGTACGTGGAATCATGCATTCCCGGGCCTTTGTATCCTTGAACGCCAATGCATTAGAAAGCATTTCTGTATCGAGTTCGGGTACGGTTTCGGATTCCCCTTCTATGACATCGATGATAAAATGATTCAGATCCTGCCGTGTGATTTCGATTACCTTATCGCCGGTGTGTTGCCGAAAAAGGACCCGAAGAATCAACTTCGAAACCTGATTGACAGCCTGCATAGGAATGTAGAAAAGCACGTAAAAGAAATTGAGGATATACGCGCTGGGAAATACAATCCGATCGGAATTACTCCTGAATATAGCTTTGGGGATGTACTCGGCAAATACCAGGATGATCAGGGTTGCAATCAAGGATTGAATCAAGGTGTAGGCCAGATTATCGGGAGAGAGGCCCAATTGAACGCTGATCCAGCCGCCAGTCAGTTTGTCCATTTGCATGGTGAACACTACCAGGGCAAGGTTATTCCCAATCAGGATAGTAATGAGAATCTCTGCTGTTTTTTTCTTGAAGTTTGAAAGAATACGGGCAGAACGTTTCCCCTGTTTGGTCTTGAGCTCAATTTTGAATCGGTTGGCGGATAGAAATGCGATTTCCATTCCCGAAAAGAAGAAGGAAAACAACAGGGTAACGAGTGCTATGATCAGGATCGTGGTCATTTCTCCTGTTCAGGGTTCGTGTCAGCATGTTCACTAAAAATCCGCTCCATTTTTAACCGATTTGCTCGTCGGAAAAAGAATCCCATTCCAAAGAGAAGCGCACCAGCTCCAAGCATAAGCCTGTGGGAGGATTCCAGTACATTAAACTGAAGCAGCAAAAAAGCTAGCAGAATTACCGATGCCGTTAAATAGATTACCTCCAGAAATTTCATAATTCATTAGGGTTTGGGACGGCGGGTCGGTCGTGCGGGGGCTGGTTCATCTTCCGCCTCGATTTCTCCCTGTATTCCATAGATGGTGTATGCTGTAAAAGAAGTATTAGATCGGAGGCCTCTGCTTCCGGTAATGATTTTATCGGGCGTTTCAATTCGAACAGGGCGTGTCGTATAGATGGAATCTTTACGGTCATCCCAAAATAATTGATCCGTTTCCAGCCGCTCTCCTTTATAATTGGTGAGTACAACATTCCCTTTCATTTCTGCGATCTTACTCTGCCGCTGCAAAATTCCTTCATCAGAGGTCATGTGGCTGCGAGATCTTCCACTCGGATCAAAAAATTCGATTTCTACCCCACCGCTAAAATGATGGATGGTCTCTCCTTCTTTTTCCGACTCATCAATTGTCTCCAATACATGTGCCGCACGGAGTTTGGCTGCAAGTTTGGCAGAATCCGTGTACACATATTCTACCCCAAAGGACTCAACGCCCATTTCTACTTCGATCGGTACTTCTGTACCCGCTTCGGCTGCTTCCGGTTCGGAGCAAGCACATATCCATACCAATACAAAAAAGGAAAAATATCGCATGCGCACGCACAATTTCAGGCAAAAATACAGGATATCGTCGAATAGTCTTTCATCTGAGTCAAAATCCGATCAACTCAGGTACGCATCAAGCCCAATCCTGCTCCTAATATGATGCCAAGCGGAGCTACTGGGAGGGTGCCTCTGATGAGAAAATTCATGCCCGCTATGGGGGATTGAATAGCTAAAGCAGGTGGATTGCCAGTTAGCAGGGTATATAAAAAATCCATCGCTATCAGGCTGAGCAAGCCACTGGTCATACAAGCAATCAGGCAGGCGACTCCCTGGAAAATGGCATGATCGCCCTCTATTAAAACTCGAATACCTGTCAGGCTCCCTAATCGATAGGCAATGACTGGCAACAGCAGCAGCACAGCATGAAAGTGAAGGGGTAAGGAGTGGGTCCATGTTTCCGCTCCGATCAGGCGCAAAATCCAAACGGCTACCAGTACACAGGATACCGCATACCAGCCGCCAATTCGTTTGGCCTGTGAGTGAGATCGGATTTGAATAGAGTGTGACATATATAAAAATAAGATCAAATCTTGAAGGAAAGCCTGTTCTATGGGCGGTTGGCACAATTGACACACCTCGGGCTTTCCGGCATAAATAATAAACGTGGGACAGCAATCTCTCCTTTACAAGGTGTGCAAAACCCGAACTCCGGTTGGCCACCTGGTACGCAACCCAGTTTAATTTCTCCAAATTCACTCGTAAAAACAAAAATATCGACCTACCTTTGCGGGTCCTTTGGAAATAATATAATGAGAGAAATAAGAAATATCGCGATTATCGCACACGTTGACCACGGCAAAACCACACTTGTGGACAACATGCTTGTACAGGGAAAACTGTTCAAAGATCATGAAACGCCTGGGGAACTGATCATGGACAGCAATGATCTGGAAAAGGAACGGGGTATCACCATCCTTGCCAAAAATGTTGCTGTGCTCTATAAAGATACAAAGATCAATATCATTGATACACCCGGTCACTCCGACTTTGGCGGAGAGGTAGAGCGCGTGTTGAATATGGCTGATGGGGTTTTGCTCCTCGTCGATGCCTTTGAAGGTCCAATGCCACAAACTCGATTTGTCCTGCAAAAAGCCCTCGGCTTAGGACTCAAGCCTATCGTGGTGATTAATAAAGTAGATAAGCCTAACTGTCGGCCAGAAGAGGTGCACGAATCCGTATTTGAACTCATGTTTGAATTGGATGCAACAGAAGATCAACTTGATTTCCAGACCGTGTATGGCTCTGCTAAAAACGGATGGATGGGAGAAGATTGGAAAACCCCTGCAACGGATATCACCTACCTCCTGGATACTATTCTGGCGCATATTCCCCCACCGGAAGTGAGGGAAGGAATTCCTCAAATGCAGATTACTTCGCTGGATTACTCTGCTTATGTAGGGCGAATTGCCATTGGTAGAGTCGTACAAGGGGAGTTGCGTGAAAATATGCCGATTGCCCTTGTAAAGCGGGATGGCGAAATCAAAAAATCACGGATCAAAGAGCTATTCGTATTTGAAGGCCTTGGAAAGCAGAAAGTAGATACAGTATCGGCGGGTGAAATCTGCGGCTTGGTTGGCCTGGATAATTTTGATATTGGAGATACGGTTACCGATCCGGAAACGCCGGAGGCAATGGCACCTATTTCCATTGATGAGCCGACCATGAGTATGCGGTTTACGATTAACGATTCCCCTTTCTTTGGGAAAGAAGGTAAGTACGTAACCTCGCGCCACGTAAGGGAAAGGCTGGAGAAGGAATTGGAGAAAAACCTTGCTTTACGCCTGGAATCTACTGATTCGGCAGACGCATTTAATGTGTATGGTCGGGGTATTTTACACTTGTCTGTATTGATTGAGACGATGCGTCGCGAAGGATATGAGCTTCAGGTCGGCCAACCTCAGGTAATTATCAAAGAAATAGAAGGGAAAAAGCACGAGCCCGTTGAGCAATTGACAATCGACTTGCCGGAAGTCGTTTCTGGGAAAGCCATTGACATGGTTACCAAGCGCAAAGGCGAAATGCTGAATATGGAACTTCGCGGCACACGTGCGCTGTTGCAATTTTCCATTCCTTCCCGCGGTATTATTGGTCTGCGGAATGAACTGCTCACCGCTACAGCGGGAGAAGCCATTATGTCGCACCGATTTGATGAATTTCAGCCTTGGCGGGGAGATATTGACAAGCGACAGCAGGGATCTTTGATTGCCCACGAAACAGGTTCTGCATTCGCTTATGCCCTCGATAAATTACAAGATCGTGGCCGCTTTTTTGTCGGACCACAGGAAGCGGTTTATGAAGGACAGGTAATTGGTGAAAACAATCGGGTCGATGACTTGATTGTTAATATAACCAAAGCGAAAAAACAATCGAATGTGCGAGCTGCTGGTTCGGATGATAAAGCCCGATTAGCACCGCCTACCCGTTTTTCTTTGGAAGAGGCTTTGGAGTACATC
>CAYGTH010000030.1:0-20344 GCA_964352745.1 uncultured Bacteroidia bacterium | reverse complement strand
ATCCCGCCGATTGGGTTTAGCCTGGAAGAAGCCCTGGAATACATACGGGAAGATGAGTTCGTGGAATTGACTCCGGAATCCATTCGCCTGCGAAAGATATTCCTGAAAGAACACGAGCGGAAACGCAGGAAATAAACACTCCTCTTCCTATTCACCCTTTCATCCCGAGGATATGATCAAATTTGTCCTGAGACTGATTTTTAAACTAGCGGGGTGGAAAATGGACCCTACAGTACCGAAAGAGGCCTATTCCAATTGTGTGATGATCGCGGCACCGCATACCACTAATTGGGACTTCGTTTATACCCTCGCGGCATTTTCCCTGTTAAAAATCCCGGTACGATATGCGATTAAAAAAGAACTCAATGTCCCGGTTCTGGGCTGGATACTCAGGGCAGTAGGGGCAATTTGGATCGATAGAAGCCCCAAAAAACCTGGAAATCCCAGGAAGAGTATGGTGGATGCGATGTCCGATTTATTTGAAGGCCGGGAAGATCTGGTCGTATTATTGGCACCAGAAGCTACCCGTAGCAAAAGAACGGAGTGGAAAACCGGCTTTTACAGTGTTGCCAAACAGATGAATGTCCCGATTACCCTGGGATACCTGGACTACAAGAAAAAAATTGCGGGTGTGGGCGGTGTCGTGTTTCCTTCTGATGATTTGGAGGCTGATATGCGATCCATTATGGATTTTTAGCGCGATATTGCCCCCAAGGTCCCCGAAAAATTTAGCCTCGACCTCCGCTACGCTTAATTTTCTCAGGCGATGCTTACACTCGATCGGGCCATTTCTCCCAAGCCTTTTCCATATTTGGTCCAAGTCTTGATTGCAACCAGCCTGATTTGTTGGATAGCTCCCATTGAGATCGGGGGCGGTGCAGTAGTGCCTGTGAGTCTCCAAACCCTGATTATTCTCATCTTTCCTTTTTGGATGGGCAAATGGCGCGCTTTCCTGGCCGTCTCCCTTTATGTCTTATTAGGGTTTGCGGGCTTGCCCGTATTTGCAGAAGGTACCTCAGGAATCGAAAAACTCTGGGGACCAACCGGTGGTTTTCTCCTTGCATTTGCAGGGGCTGCTTTTGTGATCGGTTATCTGGCTGAAAAGGGCTGGGAAGCGGATGTTTTCCGCATTGGATTGGGGTTTTTATTGGGGCATGTCTTGATTTTGGTACCCGGATTTATCTGGCTGGCTGTTTATTTGGGATCTGCAGATGGAATAGGAGAAATCCTGTTGACCCTCTTGCCCGGTTTGGGGATTAAGACATTGGTCGGCACAGCATGGGTAGTGCTGGGAAATCGATTCTTGAAAAAATGGGCGGAATCAACCACAAGAAATAACCGTTTATCGAAAGAATGACCGCATAACGATCCATTCTTATTAATTTATGCAGGCATAACCCATCCATTTAACCTACCGCTCCCCAGTTATTGCGTTAATAAGTTTCTATGATGTGTAAGCAATTGATTTCGGTCCAGATCGGAATGTGGATATTGTTGGGAATAGTTGGAGGAGGCAAATCTGTGTACAGCCAGGAGCGTCCCTTCATTCGGGTATTGTATGCGATAGATTGGCAGGAGGTTGCAAGTGCGGAGGTTGCTTTGTTTACAGCTAGTGGTGAATTGATTACTAAGGGGGTAACTGATACGCGCGGTCGCTGGATGCCGACTCTTTCGTTAGTAGCGGGTAATTATGTAATTGTAACCCACCCGGATTATGAGAAGGTGAAGGTAGGTTGGGAACAAATTGTCAAACAAGGGTATACCCTATTTTTTGAGTCGAGGATTTTTGGGCTCCGGGAAGTAGTCTTTACGGCGAATAAGTATCGGGAGAATAAAGAAGACATCCCCGTTCAGATTGAAGTGATAAAAGCTGCTGATATTCAATTGCGAAATCCGGGTACAGCTGCGACTCTCTTAGAGCAAAGCGGAAAAGTCTTTGTGCAGCGAAGCCAAATGGGCGGAGGGAGCCCGAATTTAAGAGGGTTTGAAGCGAATAAAGTCCTGCTGGTAATCGATGGCGTCCGGATGAACAATGCCATCTATCGGGGCGGACACCTGCAAAATGTGATTTCGTTGGATCCCAATATGATCGAACGAACAGAAGTCATGTTCGGTCCCGGATCGGTGATATATGGAAGTGATGCGCTTGGGGGAGTAATGCATTTTTATTCACGAACGCCTGCGATTGCTTCGGGAGATTCGATTGAGGTAAAGGCCAATTTTATGGCGCGCTACGCAAGCGCCAATCACGAAAAAACCCTGCATGCAGATGTGAATATTGGCCTTGAGAAATTTGCCTCCCTGACCAGTTTTTCCGTTAGCGATTTTGATGATTTGCGAATGGGCGGAAATCGAAGCTCGACCTATCCCGACTTTGGAAAACGTCTCTTTTATGCAGCGCGTATCAATGGGCAGGATGTCATGAGGCCAAATGATAAGGAGAATATTCAGCGGTTTTCCGGCTACCGGCAGTATGATTTTATGCAAAAACTGCATTTCCTGCCTAATAGTAAATTGACGCATACCCTGAATTTTCAGTATTCTACGACTTCTGACGTCCCTCGGTATGATCGCCTCTCCCAGGTCGAAGATGATGTCCTTCGCTTTGCCGATTGGTATTATGGACCACAGGAACGGTTGATGGCCACTTATACCCTGAAGCATTTTGCCGCGTCCCCGCTATATGACCGCATGAGCCTGATTGCGGCTTTTCAGGATATTGAAGAGAGTAGATTTTCCCGTCGATTTGAGCAAGAGGAACTATCCAGTCGGATGGAATCGGTTCAGGTCTATAGCGTGAACCTGGATGCGAATAAGGTTATTCATAAAGATCATGAATTGGCGTATGGACTGGAAGCGATTTGGAATGAAGTCGGCTCAACCGCGTTTGCAGAACATATCGAAACCCATGCAATAGAGCCATTAGATACCCGGTATCCTGATGGCGGCAGTAGTATGCGATTGTTGGCGGCTTATCTGACAGATCGCTGGGAAATATCTCCCAAATGGGTGCTGACCGGCGGGGGAAGATTCAGTGATGTGAAGGTGGCGGCAAAATTTTCGGACAAAAGCTTCTTTTCTTTTCTGCCGGATATCATTGAGCAAAATTCGCGTGCAGCTAGTGGGAATATGGGCCTCGTTTTTCGCCCTTCAAAATCCCTTCGGTTGAGTGGAATGGCCGCCACAGGTTTTCGCGCCCCCAATATCGATGACCTGGGAAAAACCTTTGATTCCAATCCCGGAACTGTAATTATTCCCAATCCCGATGTGCGGCCTGAATACACCTATAACACTGAACTGACGATCAGTCAGCAAATTGGAAAGGGAGCCAAAGCGGAGGTAACCGGTTTTTATACGTTATATGATGACGCCCTGGTGGTGCGGGATTTTACAGCCGATGGCGCGGACTCGATCCTGTATGAAGGCGTCCAAAGTAAGGTGCAGGCAGTCGTTAATGCAGGGAGAGCTTATATTGTAGGCGTAAATGTCAATCTGAGTGCCCAGCTAAATAAAAACTGGCGAGTAGAGCAGACCCTAACCTATACGCAGGGGCAGGATATCTCAAATGAGGTACCGCTGGATCACATTCCTCCTTTATTTGGACGAACTTCGATTAAATACCAAAGACGCCACTTTCAGGGAGAAATATTAGCCGCCTTTAATGGGGAAAAACGGCTGGAACGATACAGCCCGAGTGGAGAAGATAACCTGGTGTTTGCAACCCCTGAAGGCATGCCCGGCTGGTGGACCCTGAATCTGCGTTCTGCTTACGCCATTAATTCGCAATTTTCCGTGCAGGCAAATCTTGAAAATATCCTGGATACCCATTATCGGGTATTTGCTTCGGGTATTTCCTCACCCGGCCGAAACCTGATCCTGGCCTTGCGTGCTCATTTCTGATCAATAGCAGGGTCCTGAATATTTTGTATGTTAGACACACATGGCAGCTGACCCGATTCTGCATATCATCGTACCTCAAATCACCCCACGTATTCAGTATGTGGTGGGCTTGGTATTCGATCGAATACTGAGTATTTCAACTACGGTAGGAGAATTGACGCATGAGAATAATGCGATTCCCTGTATCAACTATACTGGCCAAATACTATCCGGAACCTTTCATGTCCCCAATGTAGGTCTCTTATCAAATGCTGAGATAAGGCCAGTAGAAGTGGAGGTAAATACTCAAACAGGATCGTATCCGTGCTTGTTTGCTATGCAGGATTCCACCGGGGTACAGATGGACTTCGATGTCTTTTCGGCCGTTTTTTTTCTTGCGACGGAATATGAAAAATGGACTGATCCGGGAAGAGATCAGCATGACAGGCATGTGCCGGAGTCGAGTGTGATGCGTATCCATGAACTTTACCAGTGGCCATTGGTGCATCACTATGCAGAGCAACTATGGCAAAGATTAGGCGCCTTTTTTCCGTCCTTACAATCGGCTTCCCGTACCCAGCGGGAGTTTGATTTTGAAATTACCTTTGATATAGATCATGCCCGAAAATATCAGGATAAACCCATGCATATCCAGATGGGGGGCTTGCTGAAAGATATTCTGCGTGCTGATATTCGGCAAATCCGCGAACGAATCGCTGTGTGGCTGGGCGCAAGAGATCCCTTCAATACTTTTGAGGAGATTTTTCGGGAATGCCCGGCTGAAAAAACCACTTTCTTTTTCCTGATTGAGCGCCGACACCCCAATGATGGGCGATTTACCTATCGGACGCCCATGCTTCAGCGACTGATTCGATCCGTTCATCAGCGGGGGTATCAAATCGGGATTCATCCCTCTTTCAGTACGTATCAGGATGCTTCGGCGATTCAACAGGAAATGGAAGCCTTGTCTGGTTTGATTGGCTCACCTGTTTTTCGTTCCCGGCAACACTTTTTGCGGTATCGGCTGCCTGATACGTTTCGGCATCTGATTGCAGCCGGGATTCAGGAAGAATTCACCTTGTGTGCCTTTGATTCCGGCGGGTTTCCTTCTGGGATGGCGATTCCTTATCCCTGGTTTGATCTGGCTGCGAATCAGCAAACGGAACTCCTCCTGCATCCTACTTGCATCATGGACCGGAGTTTACAGCAATATCTGGCGCTGGAACCAGAAAGTGCAGCAGTATATGTGCATGATTTGATTCAAAAAACACGGGAAGTGGCAGGTACATTTACGATGCTCTTGCATAACGATGTGTTGTCTCAATCCGGAGAGTGGGAAAACTGGCGAGCGCCTGTGCTTGGCCTGATAGAGACCTTGAGGAATGATAAAAAATAGGTAAATTGCGGCAAAATCAGGATATCATGAGAACTATATTTTCAACTACAATCATTAGCCTTGCCTTATTTGCCTGTACACCATCCGGACAGGAAGATCATCAGGAAGAATCTACAGCGGTAGAAGTTGCCCAGACGGAACCTATGGTGTTTCCAGAAGATAGCGTTTCCGAAGATGGCAAAATGAGCTTCCACGGCTTACGCATTGACGATGCAGACGCTGTTTCGCTGACAGAAGTAAAGACAGTAGTCGCTGAAAAAGGAGGCGTAACCGGCGTGAAAGTCGCAGCGCCGATTGAAGCTGCCTGCCAAAACAAAGGCTGCTGGATGACTGTGAAGCTTGCTGAGGACGAGGAAATGCGGGTAACGTTTAAGGATTATGGATTCTTTGTGCCTAAAGATTCTCCCGGCAAAACAGCCATCATGACAGGGGATGTATTTTACGATACAACTACTGTTGAGCGTCTGCGCCACTTCGCTGTTGATGGCGGAATGTCAGAAGCCGAAGCTGAAAAAACGATCACTGAGCCAGAGATCAGTATGTCTTTCGAGGCAACTGGTGTAATCATCAGAGAAGAAGGCGAATAAGTCCCTGCACATTATTCAAAATTATACAGGAATACAATTCGTGAAAAGGCTTACTAAGCTTTTTGCGATTTTGTTCCTATGCTAATAATTCATACAAAATAACATCAAAATGGAGGCTACTGCATTGAATGAGGTCTTACAGGCCTTGGGGATTAAGGAAAAGAACCCGGTTATTCATACCGGTTCAGAAGATTGGCATGCTGCCGACCAGGAATATATTCCCATTCACGCTGCCGCTGACGGGCAGTTGTTGGGATCCGTTCAAATGGCGGGGATATCCAAGTACGAAATGGTCATGGAAACGGCTGAGAAAGCCTTTCTGGAATGGCGGGATGTGCCTGCCCCCCAAAGAGGAGAAATCGTTCGTCAGATAGGGGAGGCCCTGCGTAAACACAAAGAGCCACTAGGAAAACTGGTTTCTCTGGAAATGGGTAAGATTTATCAGGAAGGCCTGGGTGAGGTGCAGGAGATGATCGATATCTGCGACTTTGCTGTAGGACTTAGCCGGCAGTTGTATGGACTTACCATGCATTCGGAACGTAAGCATCACCGGATGTACGAGCAGTGGCATCCGCTGGGAGTGGTTGGAATCATTTCAGCCTTCAACTTTCCCGTGGCAGTTTGGGCCTGGAATGCAATGATTGCAGCCGTATGTGGAAATGTGTCCGTCTGGAAGCCCAGCGAAAAGACACCGCTTACCGGTGTTGCCTGTATGAATATTATTTCTGAAGTCATTAAGGCTAACAATGTACCCGAAGGGGTTTTTAACCTGATCGTTGGAGATAAAGAGATCGGTCAGCGTATGGCTGAAGATAAGCGTGTTCCGCTGGTCTCCGCTACGGGTTCTACCCGTATGGGCAAAGCAGTTGCAGAAGCAGTAGCTAAGCGTTTGGGGAAGACCATCCTGGAATTGGGGGGGAATAATGCCCTCATCGTTTCCCGCCATGCGAATCTTCAGTTAGCCATTCCAGCGATTTTGTTTGGAGCCGTCGGCACTTGTGGCCAGCGCTGTACTTCGACGCGGCGCGTGATCATCGACGAGGCGATTTATGATGAGCTGAAGGAAAAACTAGTACGGGCATATGAATCACTCGGTCAGAAAATTGGCCACCCATTAGATAGTAATACGCTGATTGGGCCGCTGGTAGATACTGGCGCAGTTGAAAATATGCAGCAGTCACTTGATAAGCTGCGCATGGAAGGTGGGCAAGTATTGTTTGGCGGAGAAGTCCTCGAAGGACCGGGTTTTGAAACCGGAACGTATGTGATGCCGGTGATTGCAGAGGCAGTCAATGATATGGAAATCGTGCAACATGAGACCTTTGCACCGATCCTGTACCTCCTGAAATACAGTTCACTGGAAGAGGCCGTTGAAATAAATAACGCTGTTCCACAGGGACTTTCTTCGGCTATTTTTACCGAAAATATGAAAGAATCAGAACGGTTCCTCAGCTTACTCGGATCTGACTGTGGCATTGCAAATGTCAATATTGGCACCTCTGGCGCAGAGATTGGCGGTGCCTTTGGCGGTGAAAAAGAGACCGGTGGTGGACGTGAATCTGGCTCAGATGCATGGAAAGCTTACATGCGCCGGCAAACAAATACGATTAACTGGTCTGATGATCTGCCGCTCGCGCAGGGAATTAAGTTTGATATTTAATTAAGAATAGATGCCGATTGTGTACCAAATCGGAGATGCGACGCAGCCACAAGGCTCTGGTCCCAAAATTATTTCGCACATCTGCAATGATGTCGGAGGTTGGGGCAGGGGCTTTGTGGTCGCGGTGTCAAATTGTTGGAAAGAACCGGAATTCGATTACAGGAGGTGGGCTGAAGGCAAATGGAATACGCCATTTGAGTTGGGGAAAGTCCGATTTGTTAAGGTGGAAAAAGACCTTTGGGTCGTAAATATGATTGCCCAACATGGGGTCCGGTCTGAAAAAGGGGTTCCGCCGATTCGATATGAGGCACTTGAAAAATGCTTGAAACAAGTAGCCGAATTCGCTTACGCCAATGAAGCTTCCGTCCATATGCCACGAATCGGCGCTGGACTGGCAGGTGGAAACTGGGAAACAATCAGTGAAGTCATTGACCGTGCATTGATTGTCAAGGACGTTGCGGTTACCGTGTACGACTTGCCCATTTGATCGTGCGGAATGCAGGCTTTGAGATGGCCTCTTTGAAAAATATTTCGTCTAATATCTCCGATTTGCCCGTTTTCCTATGCAACACACAACAGCCCTCGTAACCGGTGGAAGTGGGTACCTCGCTTCCTGGGTAATCAAAACTCTCCTTGCCGCAAACTGGACGGTTCATACTACGGTTCGAGACCTTTCCAATGAATCAAAAACCCGCCACTTGCGGGCAATGGCTTCGGAGGATCGATTGAAACTGTTTCAGGCAGATTTATTGGAGCTAGGTTCCTTTCGGGAAGCGATGCAGGGCTGCGACGTTGTATTGCATACAGCTTCTCCGTTTAAAGTCGGAACCGTAAAAGACCCGGAAACTCATCTCGTCAAACCCGCAGTTGAAGGGACGCGCAATGTACTGGAAACTGCCAATGAAGTCGAATCTGTAAGGCGGGTCGTACTTACCTCCAGTGTGGTGGCGATTTATTCGGATGCCTCGGATGTGGATGACACGGCAAATGGGATTTTTACGGAAGATGACTGGAATACCTCTGCCAGTCTCGATTATCAGGCCTATGCCTACTCTAAAACCCTGGCCGAGAAAAAAGGTTGGGAAATTGCCGGAGCACAGGATCGCTGGGACTTATTGACCATCAATCCGAGCTTTATCCTCGGCCCTTCTCTCACGAGCCGGAATGACTCGGCGAGTATTGCCTTTATGATGAATATGGGAAATGGTACTTTCAAGACAGGAATGCCCGCTATTGAACTAGGGCTCGTAGATGTGCGGGACGTTGCGCAAGCCCATCTGGAAGCAGCCTCCAGGCCATCAGCTACCGGTAGGCATATTCTGTGTAAGGAAACCATGAGCATGCTGGAGCTAGCTGCTGTGTTGCGTGCGCATTTCGGGAAGAAGTATCCATTTCCCAGGATAAAGACACCTAAATGGTTGGTCTGGCTGATGGGGCCTTTGTTTGGGATGAATCGGAAGTATGTGTCCCGACATGTCGGCAAAAAAATGGCCTTTGACAATCGCTATAGTCAACAGGATTTGGGGATAACATATCGACCGATTCAGGAAACGCTTATTGAACATTTTCAGCAACTGCTCGACGATGATTTGGTGAAGAGCCGATAGCTTCGCGAAGCCCTATTTCTTTTTAGGCCGCTTGGAAGCATAAGGCACAAACTCATCCAGGGTAAGGGCCTCTGTTATGATCTCTCTTAGCGGCTGCTCTTGAATATCTTGTAGCGAAACAATGGAAATACCGGCTACCTGTTTTCGCTTGTTGAATTCGAGGAGCCCTTGTGTGTTGGATAACTCATTTCCCCGGATAAAAGCCAATTCGACCCCTGTTTTTTTGAGGGGATTCAAATAGCAAACCCAACTTTTTTGATAATAGAAGGGCACCTTGTACCGGATCTTCTGGATCAGGCCATATCCCATCAGGAGTTCGTCGAGGTACAACAGCACTTCTCGGGTTTCTCCGTCTTGATTATATATGAATTCTTCGACGCTGATCATGACTGCTCCGCAATAAGTTTCACATGGCCTAGATGGTGCTGGCCATGCCAGGCGTACAAGGCGATCATCCAATCAAGTTGGAGGCTCCTGCCGGATTCCGGATGTACGAAGGAGCGGGCAAGTTCTGCTTCCCCCAACTGCTTGAGTACCATCACCCACCTTTTGTGGAGGGATTCGATAAGTGCTAACGATATTTCTACCGGAGCGTGCTTCGCCTCTGGTAATTCCGCCCAGTCTTTTTCCTCATAGGCCTTAATCGTTGGCTTGTCTTCTGTTAAGGTCCATTTGAAGCGGATATAGCTGTTCATATGACTATCTGCGACGTGGTGGATTACCTGCCGGACTGTCCATCCCCCTGGGCGATAAGGAGTATCCAGTTGTGCTTCGCTCATACCAGCAACCACGGTGCGTAATGATGCCGGAAAAGCTTCGATCGATTCTATCCATTCTGTGATGTGGGTAGCCGTAATAGAACTGGGAACGGAAAATTTTCCTATTGGATACCGGAGTGCGTCGGTTGTATTCATACTTGATATTAGATAAAGCAACTATGTTCATGAAAGTACGAAAAATACCACCTTTGCCTCACAAAAAAACGCCTGCCCGGTAAAGGACAAGCGTTCAATTGACTGTATTATTATCTGTATTACCGATTCCCGAGTACGATATCTCCGGGATGAAAATCGATATACTTGAATTCATCTAACCGAGGGAATTTGCGGAGAAACTCCTGATGATCGGCGCGCCAACTCAGCAATTGAGGAAGTTGTTGGGTCGTATTGCGATCGCGGTATAAGCTACGTGCTTCTACTGGGTTGGAAGCCATCCAGCGTAAGTTGGTATGGAGGGTAACCAATACCTGAGGATGACGTGATGTCCATGATCTGTCTAAATATACCTTGGAGGCAAGGTCCTCATTTTCCAGCATCCATGTCAAATTACCAAAGAGGCGATTCACTAATTCTGGATTTTCTTTCAAATATCTTACATCTGCCTGTGCCAGCAATGGGTAAGTGCGGGCCAATTCGCGGTACTGTTTCCGGTCCATATTGTGGCGGTACACATGTTCTGAGTTGCGACGGGCATTGATTTCGTTAAAACTTAGCAAGCCATCCTGATTGCGGTCTGAAGATTGGAAATTCCTGCTATCCAGGTAGTAGATAAACTCTTCTGGAAACTGGCGCAACTCGTTCATCTCAAGTAGTGCATCATCGTTGTAATCAGCGATTAAAAACCGTTCTTCGAGAAACCAGACGCTGATTTCTTGCTTAAGGGCGGATGTTTGAGCCAAAAGAGGTGAGACGGAGGAAAGGGACAAAAGCAGGAAAAGCGCTGCATACTGTTGAAAAAGCTTCATGTAGATAAAATTCTTCTTGAGTTGATTGGGTAACTCCAAACGTAAAATAAATTCTTCCCCTGGGGTAATTGTTAATCGTGCTTCAAAAGTCGGACTATTCTTGGTAAGAATTAAGCAAAATTGCTGCTGGTTCTTACGCTACTGATATGAGTGTGTTACACGCAAATCAGTGAGGTGCCACTTGTCGCTAGTACTAACGCAAAAATAGGGGGAGATTGATACACGACAATAGGGTAAAAATGCTGAACGGTTGAATTTTTACCCTGATATGGCATTTTCATTGCTTGACTGAACCTTTATTCATTCCGTTTTTTCTTGAATGGAGTACTTTTTGAGCCCAAAGTCGCCTTCATCGTTAATTATGGGAGGCGGAAATTCCGGATTTATTCAGATAATCCTTCTTTTGGGAAATATAAAGCGTTTGAAATGAAGAGGAGCGATAAAAAATGGTGTAAGATAAATGGTTTCAGTGTAGGGATGATTTGTCGAGGGAAATAATTCAGCCACTTTTTCTTGTTTTAAAAGGGGGAGGTTTTTGAAATTAAATGAATAAAGGCCGACGATATCGTCAGCCTTTATTTTTTCTTCTGAGAGAACAGTTTGTCAGGATTACCTACTCGGGCCGGGTTGGACCAGAGCTAGTGTCGCATGGTTCATGACATACTCTCGGCATTTGATTGGATCATTATTCCAAATCTGTTTGCCTGTCTCGCAGATTTTCAGGAGTGCCTCCCGAATTTCTTGTTCAATTTGATTGAGTTCTACTTTGTTGAAAGGTTGTTTAATAAGGTCTTCAAGATGCTCACATTTGTGTGCCAGGGATACAATAAAGGTGGCGTTAAGGCCGTGTTTCGTAAATTCTGCTAAGTCTCTAGCTGCTTTGACGAGAATCTCATTGCAGGTTTTAATGAGTGCTCTTCGTCGGGGAAGGAAAAGCAAATGCTTGGAAGTTGAGTTCATAAGCACGATAAGTTTAGGGTTAGGCCAATGAAGAAATAGCCATGAATAAGCAAGGAAAAGCTATTCTTGATATGTTAGGAAAGTAAGTAATGCCATGCGCCTGATTGAGGGCCTAGGGAACCCCCTCATAATACACGTAAAATACAATTTCACCTGAGATGTAGCGTTGTCCTTCTTTAATGAAGTCTTACCAATAATACTCGTTTTTCAGGATAAATGCAAGGACTCGGTGAAATAATTACGATTTAAAAGGTACGATGGGCTGTGGTATTTTGGTCATGGAAAAAGGAAAATCTGATCGTTATAAAATCTGTAAAATTGTACAATTTTTTGTGTTTTCTTGCTTAAATTGTTGTCTGATTATCTTTTAGCGAAGAGAATTTATTACCTTTGATTTAATTTGATATTAAAAAAAGACGGTTTTGAAAACAAACGCCTCCATATTTCTTCTATGCCTCCTCCTCTGGGGAGAATGGGCTTTTGCCCAACGTGATATCGTTTACTCCTACAGCATTCCGACCGCGGATGCCGTAACTGTTTCGGCATGGTCTGAAGTTCCCCTTCATGATCAACCTGGATCAAATGCCCGTCGAATCGCCTATATATATTATGGGGAAGGCGTGGAAAAAGTAGGAGACGAAGCATTTGTTATGTATGAAAAGCGCAATTTCTTTAAAGTGCGCACGAAGGATGGAAAGGTTGGTTGGGTGGATCAGGAATGGTTTGTGGAAGATGGAGGGATCGTTGTTGCCCTGGAAAGAGCTCGGATATATAAGAAGCCGAGCACCATTACAACGATTACAGACGATTATTTTGAGCCGGGTGAGTTGGTGATCTTTAAAGACTGGCAGGGAGACTGGGTGGAATTAGTCGGAAAAGAGCGCCGGAAGTCAGGCTGGATTAAAGGCACACATCTGGTGAGTATCAATGAAACTGATATAGAAGTGGCAAAAGATATCGAAGAAGCCCTGGCTGATGCGAGTGCTTCCAACCGTAAATATAAGCTGGAACGAATTCGGCAGATGCGCGATGGCTTGAGTCCGGATATGGAAGAAGTTTTGGATTATCAAATCTTGAATTCTCGGTATTATGCCGGAGGCAACGATACAGGTTTGCCTCCTGTCAAGAATCAACCGATTGATCCTGTATATGATTATCCCCCTGCTACGCCTTCTACAGGCGGACCCACTGCCGGAGCCGATACCGAAACGGCAGGCTCTAATATGGTAGTTCGCGAAGTCGTGGATATGGATACCGGCAAATCCTATCAAAGAGTAACTGAGTCAGGAGGAGCCTATGAAGTGTTAGGACCTAAGAACCCCAAAAACATCTATTGGGCATATCATAAGACCCGTCCTATCGGTAGCAAGGTCCTGATTCATGTGCCGGAAGATGGTGGATACATTCAGGTAGAAGTTGTGAACCGCCTACGAAAAGATAATGCAAATGTGATTGGTCTTGGGAAAGACCTGCTTATGGCCGTCTATGGGACACGGTATCCAAAAGAAATTGTGATTTCTTACCCGCGCTAGTCGCATCTCTCATTGCAAGAATCAAACTCCAATAGCCTACGGGTTGTTGGAGTTTTTGCTTATCAGGGAGCCAGAATCAACCCCAGGAGATAGACATAAAGACTTGCAATATTGGCAATCAGCTTTTCTTCCAGCCAAACTCACTACCATGAGTCCCAGGAGTCCGAGGTGCAGATAGGTCACCCTGATAGGAATATGCGGCGAAATGTCCAGGAGAGAGAAACGCATCGTAAGGGAGAGGATTGAAGACTTTCCCGAATCTACATGTCAGTGGGTAGATTACAAAATTGGGCCAGTAATATCCCAATGTCCTGAGATAACGGCTACAGTACTTGCTTGTATATTAAGTTGATTATCTTCAATTTTGGCGGCTATATTCCCTCATAGATGCAAATCAAAAAGCTCTCTATCGTCATTCCTGCCTATAATGAAGAACGCACAATTCTTCAAATCCTGGAGAAGGTCGTTGAAGTTGAATTGATACAGGGGATCCAAAAAGAGTTTATTCTGGTCAACGACTGCTCAACGGATCAGACAGAGGGATTGATTACCCAATTTCAGCAAGCACATCCTGAACTTGAAATTCAGTACCTCAAACACGAACAGAACCAAGGAAAAGGAGCGGCTTTGCGAACCGGAATTCAGCACGCGACAGGCGAATACCTGTTGATTCAGGATGCTGATATGGAGTATGATCCAAGGGAATACAATCGCTTATTGAAGCCCGTTGTAGAAGGTTTTGCGGATATCGTATATGGCTCCCGCTTCATGGGGGGAAATCCCCATCGGATCTTATTCTTTTGGCATTCTATCGGCAATCGTTTCCTGACTTTCCTTTCCAACATGTTTACTAACCTCAACCTGACGGATATGGAAACCTGTTATAAATTGTTTCGAACATCCGTTGTACAGGAGATAAACTTGCGAGAAAATCGATTTGGGTTTGAGCCTGAAATAACGGCAAAAGTAGCCCGTATCAAGGGGATTCGCATTTACGAGGTTGGCATTTCCTATTATGGCCGTACGTATGAGGAAGGGAAAAAAATTGGATGGAGAGACGGCTTGAGAGCCATGTACTGTATATTGAAATACGGTTTGTTTTCAGCGAAGTAGCACGAGGAAAAAATGCGAAGGTTGTGTCAGAATTTATTTCTGAATCAAAATTGAGGCCTATTCCTGCTTTCGGAAATACCAATTAAGCGCAATGGCCAGTCCCAGGTTAGAGGCAATGGCTTTGGGTTTGTCAGTGGGGTAGAAGGGCTGGCCATCTGTGCCCATGGCAGTTGGATTCTCCATATCTGTCAAAGAAACATCAGCCTGCAATCCCAGACTCATATCCATTTGAGGAAGCACCTGATACATAAACATAAGCCCCCCACACATGCCAGCTGTAAGCGTCGCATACTTAGCTACTGGTGTTCTCGGATACACTAATCTACCCACAAAAGGCCCGCCTTTCACGAGTAATTGTCCGCTTTGAGAGCCTGCAATCCGATATCTCGGTAAGATGGCTATTTTTACATACGCTGTTTGTTCCGCATCCAATCCGGTACAAGGTTGGCTGAAACAACGGACTAAGACATCCTGCCCGCGTTGTTGGGAATAGGAAACCGGAATCTCTATTTGCCAGTTCGGAGAAAAATAATAGGTGTATTGCAGGCCGGTTGATAAACTGATACTGCCAAGCGCACTACTATTTGAGTACCAGGAAATCTGAGGTGCAAATCCCAGGCTTAGGGTAGATCGACTCAAAATGACTTCGTTTGCATCATTATAGGCGGTGTGCTGCCCCAAGGCAGTGGCGACGATTAGCCATAAACACAAGACAAGAAGAAAACTCTTCATGAGATAATTCGGTTATAAGGTCCGAAAGGCTGTGTTTATTGGGAGGGTGAAATGAGACTTTCTGAAAGTAGATCGGAAATTTGCTCGCGACAAAAATACAAAAGAAAGATACAAATTTTATCCCTTATGGGAAAGTCGGGAATAATTTGTTAGCATTGAATGTCTAATGCAGGCACGCCAACTAAATGCAATATGAATCCATGGTGAAAAATGGCATGCTAGTCCTGTTGATGGGGATATTATTATTCCCTGTAGGACTCTTTTCCCAGTCGAATGAAGGAACGGATTTTTGGATGGCTTTTATGGAGCACCGCGACATAAATGCGAACCAAAAGGTTCTCATGATTACTGCACGCGTCTCCACGTCGGGCACCATTTCTATGCCTTTACAGAATTGGTCTCGGGATTTTGTGGTTGATGCAAATAATGTGGTATTCGTGACCCTGCCTAATGGTGCTGAAACCCAGGGCTCCGAATCACAGCGGAATACAGGGGTCCGGATTCAGGCAGATGCTCCCGTCTCTATCTATGCCCACCAATATGCTAATTTTCGATCAGAGGCTTCGGTCGTTTTGCCGATCGAATCTGTAGGTAACGAATATTTTGTGATGAGCTATAATGGATATCAGGGAAATACAACGATTTATCCTTCCGAGTTCCTGATGGTGGCGATAGAAGATGAAACGACCATTACCTACGAGGTGACTGATCAGACACTCGGGGGTAGCTCAGCAGGAAGTACCCGGACCATTGTGCTGGACCAGGGAGAAACCTGGCAAGTCCAAAGTTCTGAAGCCGAAAGCGGGGACCTGACTGGCTCTCATATCGTAGCAGATAAAAAGATTTCAGTTTTTAGCGGAGCCAAGTGGACTCAGGTGCCAATCGGATGTGGAACACGTGATAATTTGTACGAACAAATGTACCCGGTTTCGACCTGGGGGAGGCGCTTTGTGTCGGTACTGAGTAAAGATGCCAGCTCGGACCAGATTCGCGTGCTGGCTTCGGAGAATAATACACAGGTTTTTGTGGATAATGTCCTGGCGGCAACATTGGGATCCGGGGAGTTTTATGAATTTAGAAATACAAAATCAGCCGTCTTTATCGAGGGTAGTAAATCCATTCTGGTTGCTCAATTCAACATTGGAAACAATTGCAATACCCTCAGCAGTGTAGGAGATCCTTCTATGGTACTGCTCAATTCAGTTGAGCAAACCCGGGATACGGTTACGCTGTATTCTTCCAGTTTTGAGAATATTGATAACAATTACCTGAATATTGTAACCCGAACGGAAAATGCTACCCTGAGTGATATTTTCCTGGACGGGACGCTCATCAGCAATGCCTCGAATCAGTTTATTCCCCTGACAGGAAATCCGGACTTTTCCTATGCGGCGCTCCAGGTCTCAGCGGGATCCCATACGATTTTTGCTACGGGATGTGGGGTGATTGTTACGGTATATGGATATGGAGCGGCCGAGTCATATTCTTATGCGGGCGGTGCTTCTTTTCGGGAAATTAACCTAAATCCAATTCCGGATGGCGGATGTCTGAACGATACGATCGTATTTTCCACCGGCCTACCCGAAGAACGGGTGCAGGTATTTTGGGATTTTGGAGATGGAACAACCTCAACTGAAGTAGAACCTTCCCATATCTACGCAGGACTAGGTACCTATCCGGTAGAATTGGTCTTATGGGATCTCTGTCAGGGAACCGTCGATACCTTCAATCAGGATTTGCTGGTTTCTCTCCGGCAGGCAGTGGAATCCGGAAATGATACCTTGGTCTGTTCGGGGGAGATGGTTTTGCTCAGCGCGACAGACCTGGCAGGGGCACATTATGAATGGACCGGTCCCAACGACTATTTCGCGGAGGAGCAATTCCCCATTTTAGTGGATCCGGATACCACCTTTACCGGAGCCTATAGCGTAATAGGAATTATCAGCGGCTGTGCCACTTTTCCCAAAATCACAAATGTAGAAATCCAGGCATTGCCCACTCCCAATTTGGGCTCCGATAGTACCATTTGCGATGCGGATCCGATTATCCTCGATCCGGGAACTCATTTCCTCTATCGATGGCATGATGGCTCGGAGGATCAGACTTTTACCCTGACCGAAGAGGGCTTGTTTTGGGTGGAAGTAGAGGATATACTTGGCTGTATTGGAAATGACAGCATCCTCATTCGGGAGAGTTGTCCGACAACTTTATACGTGCCTTCCGGGTTTTCTCCGAATAATGATGACCACAATGATCTGTTCCTGCCCAAAGGAAAGGATATCCTCGAATATCACCTCCGCGTCTTCAATCGCTGGGGACAGATCGTTTTTGAAACCCAGCAAATAGAAGAGGGCTGGGATGGGACCACTTCTAATGGCGGCACTGCCCCTGAAGGCGTCTATATCTGGATGGTCGATTACATGGGCCAGCGAACCCGGGGGACAGACTATAGGGATCAGGACGCAGGTACCGTAACCCTCATTCGATAGGAGGTAAAAGGCGTAAACATGTTGGGTCTTATGCGCCATGCGCATGGGAGAGGGGTTAGAATGTCGTATCTTTATGATCCGATTAAAACTTCTACTCGTATCAGACATGCAAACCGTACAAGCATATACTCCCAGTCATAAAGTTCGCATTGTTACCGCCGCTGCACTCTTTGACGGTCATGATGCTGCGATCAATATCATGCGCCGGATTCTACAAGCTTCCGGAGCCGAACTCATTCACCTGGGACACAATCGTTCCGCTGAGGAAATCGTCAATACTGCAATTCAGGAAGATGCACATGCCATTGCCATTACTTCCTACCAGGGAGGGCATGTTGAGTATTTCAAATACATGTATGACCTGTTGCAAGAGCGAAACTGTGGGCACATCCGTTTATTTGGTGGGGGGGGAGGAACGATTCTTCCCTCAGAGATAGCAGAGCTGCACGCCTATGGTATTTGTCGGATTTATTCGCCGGATGATGGCCGGGAGATGGGCTTGCAGGGGATGATTAATAATCTCCTGGAACAGGCAGATTATCCGACAGGAGACCTCGATTTTGACAAATGGAAATCAGCAATAGATGAAGCCTACGGAAATACGGCCTCAGGGAATGGAAATGGTCATGCCATCCTCACACAAGTTAAAAAGAGAGTCAGTTCCCGGGCAATTGCTCGCTTGATCTCAGCTGTGGAAAATACCCCCGAATTGGTGGAGCCGATCATGGGGGAAGTCTATAAGCGACTGGAAGGCGTGGGGCATCCGCCGGTATTGGGGATTACGGGCACGGGCGGTGCTGGAAAATCTTCACTCGTCGATGAATTGGTCCGGCGGTTCCTGAGCGAATTTCCCGATAAGCACATTGCTATTGTTTCAGTCGACCCTTCCAAACGGAAGACAGGCGGTGCCTTACTGGGAGATCGGATTCGGATGAATTCGGTAAATAGCGACCGTGTCTATATGCGCTCGCTCGCGACCCGGCAGGCAAACCTGGCACTTTCCCGCCACATTCCGGAAGTGCTGAATATTCTCAAATCCGCGCAATTTGACCTGATCATTCTTGAAACTTCCGGGATCGGACAATCGGATACGGAGATTGTCGATTTCTCAGATGTATCGCTCTATGTGATGACCCCGGATTATGGCGCAGCTACACAGTTGGAAAAAATCGACATGCTCGATTATGCCGACCTGATTGCCCTGAATAAATTTGACAAACTAGGTGCGCTCGATGCTTTGCGAGACGTCAAAAAGCAATATACCCGCAATCACGGCTTGTGGAATGCAAAACCAGAAGAATTGCCCGTGTTTGGAACCATTGCTTCCCAATTCAATGACCCCGGCATGAATCGGCTGTATCGGGAGGTGATGAATACAGTTGCAGAAAAAACAGGAGCGAATCTGCAATCCTCCTATGCTGTCAATTCAGATTCCTCTGAGAAGATTTATATCATTCCTCCCCGAAGAGTGCGCTACCTGGCAGAGATTGCAGAGACCATTCGGGAGTCTGATGAGCAGATCGAATCACAGGCAGAGGTCGCCGAAAAATTATATGGAATTCGCAAATCGATCGAAGCAATCGGAGAAACAGACTTAGAAGACAAGGACCGACTGATTAAATCCCTGGAGGAAGCTTATGAGGCCGTCAACATGGGACTTGAAAAACCCAATCAGGCACTTTTGGAAGCCTGGCCCGAAAAGGTAGCCCGCTATAAGGCCGGTGAATACGTCTATCAGGTGAGAGGACGGGATATCAAGGTGCCTACCCATACGACTTCACTTTCCCATAATCAGATTCCACGCGTTTCGCTGCCGCCTTACAAATCCTGGGGTGATTTGCTCAAGTGGAATTTGCGGGAAAATGTGCCGGGTGAATATCCTTTTACCGCAGGCGTATTTCCGTTCAAGCGCCAGGGCGAAGATCCCACCCGGATGTTTGCAGGGGAAGGCGGCCCCGAGCGAACCAATAAGCGCTTCCACTACGTTTCACTCGGGCTTCCGGCTAAGCGACTTTCCACAGCATTTGATTCCGTTACCCTATATGGCGAAGACCCCGATCATCGCCCGGATATTTATGGAAAAATTGGAAACTCCGGGGTTTCTGTTTGCTGCCTGGATGATGCGAAACGCTTGTATTCCGGCTTCAACCTCTGTGATAAGGCGACTTCCGTTTCCATGACGATCAATGGCCCTGCCGCAACGATTCTGGCCTTTTTTCTCAATGCCGCCATCGACCAGCAATGCGAGTTATACATAACTGAACATGGCCTGGAAGAAGAGGTGAATGCGAAAGTCGATGCGATTTATCAAGTGCTGGCCTTACCCCGTCCCACCTATGCGGGCGACCTGCCAGAGGGGAATAATGGACTCGGCCTGATGTTGCTGGGGATTACCGGCGATCAGGTCTTGCCTGGAAATGTATATGCAGAAATTCGCGCCCGGACTCTTTCGCAAGTACGGGGAACCGTGCAAGCCGATATTCTCAAAGAAGACCAGGCGCAAAATACCTGCATCTTTTCGACCGAATATTCTCTGAAGCTCCAGGGTGATGTGCAGCAGTATTTCATCGATCAAGGCGTCCGGAATTTTTATTCCGTCTCTATCTCCGGCTACCACATTGCGGAAGCGGGAGCCAATCCAATTA
>CAYGTH010000029.1:0-29509 GCA_964352745.1 uncultured Bacteroidia bacterium | reverse complement strand
GATGCCTGGAACTTGTTCCAGACAGAAGTAGATGTGGGGGACCCGTAGCCTTTGAAGAGTTCGATTGCGCGAAAGGGCCTTTTGCCACAGGCAAGAATCAATTCACGCACCGCGCTCTTCCGATCACCAAGTCCCCCTTTGGAGGGGGACAGCGCGCCGTCGAGGGGGTACACATTCCCGCTCGCACAAGCCGCAGCCCTTTCCAAAGGGCTTTCCCGCACTGGCCGTTTCTGGGAAACAAGCTCATATTGTCATTGACAAGGCATGCCGCGCCTCCATTTGAAGGGAGGTTGGGCCGCGCGGAGGGATGTCCAGGGGAGCAAAAAAAAGCCCTCACAGGTTGTCAAGAACCTGGAAGGGCTAATATCTTGTCAAGTGTCCTTTTACGCCTCTACCGCATGCTCTTTAGCTGCCAACCAGCGCTCAGCATCGAGTGCCGCCATACAGCCAGTTCCTGCTGCGGTAACTGCCTGGCGATAGACATTGTCAGCAGCATCTCCACTGACAAATACGCCTTCGATATTGGTCTGTGCAGTTCCGGGGTTGGAAGGGATAATATAACCAGCCGGATCGCGGTCAAGCTGCCCTTCAAAAATATCCGTATTGGGCTTATGCCCGATGGCTACGAAAAAAGCAGCTGCTTCAATATCCGTTTTGGCACCGGTTTGGTTATTCACCACATGCACCTTTTCTACTTTGGTATCTCCTGAAATGCTTTCTGCTTCCGTATTCCAATAAACCTTGATGTTTGCATTTGCAAGCACCCGGTTTTGCATGATCTTGGAAGCCCGCAACTCATCCCGACGAACGAGCATGTGCACGGTTGGGCAAATCTTGGCGAGGTAGAGGGCCTCTTCTGCGGCCGTATCTCCCCCTCCTACGAGTACCACTTCTTTTTCTCTAAAGAAATATCCATCACATACCGCACAGGCACTTACGCCCCGGTTCATGTATTTTTCTTCATCAGCCATGCCCAGCCATTTTGCGGAAGCTCCCGTCGAAATGATGACTGCATCGGCCGTATATTCTTCATCACCTGAAGTCCACAAACGTTTGGGATTTGCGTTGAGGTCCACCTTCTCGATGTTTTCGTATTTGATTTTCGTCCCAAAACGCTCCGCCTGCTTGCGAAAATCTTCCATCATTTGAGGACCCATGACTCCTTCCGCATATCCGGGATAGTTTTCCACGTCAGTGGTAATCATCAACTGTCCACCCGGCTGATTTCCGCTAAACATAAGGGGCTTTAACTCTGCCCGGGCTGCATAAATCGCAGCGGTATAGCCTGCCGGTCCAGAGCCAATGATGATACAAGCGTGATGGTTGGATGTTCCGTTCTCCTTACTCATAATCTTTGATGATTTCGTATTAGTTGGGCTCACAAATTTACCCAAATTTCACTTCAAAACTAATACGGTATACTGAAACCCCGGTGTCGGTGTTACGACATTAAACCAGAAGCTCCAGAATTTCGGAAACGCTTAGGTTCGGATACCGGCTTTGTAAAATTTCACTTACCCGTTGAATATAGATTTGGTCCAATATCTCGGGATTGTGAATGTATTCCTGAAGCCGGAAAGCGCGAGCGAGTAGGGGCCCGTGCATTTCTGCTTCCGGAGAGAAAAATGCATTTCCGGTAAATAGCGTATTGATGTATTTTTTGAGTTCAATATTGGGGATTCCGGCGCCTATCTGCTTATTGGAATAATCAAACATCTCACTCATGGTAAGCGGGCCATTTTTATTGAGCCCTTCAAATAAGGACTGCGAAATCCTTATCCGGCGGGTATGATCCCGATGATAGCGCAGCCTGCGTGCGAGGAAACTATCTGCATCCTCCGCTTTTTGTACCGTCCGAATTTGTGCGGTATTGACCGAATTGAGGAATACCACGGGCAGGGAGGGTACATCTGTGTTAATTTTATCAACCAGATCTCCTTCCATGGATTGTAAAAACGATTTGAAAGAGGAAAATCCCAACTCTTTTTCTGAAAAAGACGGATCGAGCCTCATGAGTTGCTGCTTGAGTTTTGCCATTAAAATAGGCTCATCCAGGCTGCGGGTTTTGAGGTACCTCCAGAGGAGGTTTCGGCCATACACTTTATCCGGTTCTCCTGATAGGCCGGATGAAGGAGACTCCGCTTCGGGTTCTCCAATCAATTCCTCCAATGATTTAAATTCACCACTATTGCGTTTGACCAGTCTGCCTACACTATGCTCAAACCCAAGCACGAGTACCTCCATGTTGCGCATTTTGAGGCGCTGAATCAAGGGGATGAAATCGGTATCTCCCGATCCAATAAGAAATGTGTTAATAGAAGGGTAGAATTCCAGGTTTTCCATGACATCGACGGCGAGGCGCACATCGGACCCGTTTTTTCCCTGGAAGTTGGTTTCAGGGAGGTGAATCAGTTCAAATCCCTGATCGAGTAACATATTTTGATACTGGAAAAAAATCTGTTTTGACCAGTCGGCATATGCTTTTTTTATTCGTACGACACCTTTGGTAGAGGCGAAGTCTAGTATCGGTTCTATCTCCATGGGTTTATCCTGTGAGGGATAAACGGTTTCAGCGGAGATGGCAAGGTTCTCAAAATCCAAATAAATGGCTACGTTCTGTCCTTCCATTCAGGCTATTGCCTTAGTTGTTTTCATTTTACTTCATACAGAAGGCGGATAGAACCGGACCAAGAGCGTTTAAAAGGGTAGCAAGGTATTTGAGAAACAATTCTTTGCAGGGATCATACAACAGGGATCCCTACGATTTCTTTTATTTTGGTGAGGGTGATATCAATTTCTTCCCGGGTATTGGCGAGGCCAAAGGAAAAGCGAACGGATCGCCCGATGTCCTCTGACGAACAGCCAATTCCGCGCAGTACGTGAGAACCCTGATTGGCACCAGAACTGCAAGCGGATCCTCCTGAAACAGAAATTCCCATCAAATCCAGCTGAAACAACAGCATCGGATCAGCTTCCTGAGTAGGGAAGGAGGTATTCAGTACAGTAGGCAGTGATTTGCCGATTTCCGTTTCTCCATTGAAGGTAGTGCCGGGGAAGTGCTGTACCAATTGTTCCTTCATATACATCTTTAAGTCCCAGAGGTGCTTATTCTTAGCTTCGAGTTGACCATAGCACTTTCCCAGCGCAAAAGCCATTCCGACAAATGAGGCAACATTCTCTGTTCCGGCGCGAAGACCTCTTTCCTGACCGCCGCCCAATATCATCCCGGGTATTCGTGTACCCTGACGAATGTAGAGGAAGCCGGTTCCTTTAGGACCATAAAATTTATGTGCAGATGCCGTAATAAAATGAACGGGAAGCGTTTTGAGATCAAACGGAATATGGCCCATGGACTGGACGGTATCCGAATGAAAAAGTGCTTCGTATTCTTCACAAATCGCTCCAATTGCAGCAATGTCATGGAGGGTGCCAATTTCATTGTTGGCATGCATGAGGGATACCAGGGAACGAGGCTGACTGGCAAGTGTCTGCCTCAACTCATCGAGATTGATATGTCCCAGACGATCTACCTCAAGCCAGGTGACCTGTATTTTCCCAGCAGCTTCGAGGTGCTCCAATACATGGGTAACGGCATGGTGCTCGATGCGGGTAGATACTGCATGTGTGAGTTGATACGCACTAATAGCTCCTTCGATGGCCATGTTATCGGCCTCTGTGCCGCCACTGGTAAAGCAAATTTCTCCGGGTGCCGCGCCAATACAATTGGCAATAGACCGCCGGGCCTGTTCAATGGCGCTGCGAAGTTGTCGGCCGTGCTGATGAGTGGAAGAGGGATTACCTGATAGTTCGCATAGATACGGCTTCATCCGATCAAATACTTCCGAATCCATCGGAGTTGAGGCAGCATTGTCGAGATAAATATTCATAATCAACTCCTTCCAGGTGAAAATCGACAAAGGTCTGTGCTTCTCTTTGCCGTTCAAATTCAAATATCGTTTATAAAGACTGGCTTTACAAAGCCCTGTTACCGAACGGCCCGGATAGCGGTATAGGCAGTCGATAGTTTTCTGTCAGTAGCGTTTAAGTAAGAAATCCGTAGTCCATAATCAATAGCCTGTCAGCTTGTTGACGATAGACTACGGATGTTTGTCGACTTAGGCCAGGGCTTGTAATTCCCCAATCATTCGATCTGCGAGCTCGTCAGCTTCTTCCTGGCTTTTGGCTTCTGTGTAGATTCGAATGATAGGCTCTGTATTTGATTTGCGAAGGTGGACCCATGAAGATTCGAAATCCACTTTAATGCCGTCAATATCATTGGGCTTTTGATCCGCGTAGCGCACTTTGAAGGCTTCCAGGAGTTTGTCCACATTCATGTCGGGCTGCAATTCGATCTTTTTCTTGGCCATGAAGTAGCTGGGGTAGCCCGCCCGTAATTCGGAGCAGGTTTTTCCGCTTTTGACCAGATGGGAAAGGAATAACGCGATTCCAATCAGGGCATCACGTCCATAGTGAGAAGCCGGGTAAATAATCCCTCCATTGCCTTCTCCGCCTATCAGCGCATCTGTTCGTTTCATGATCTCGGTGACGTTTACCTCTCCAACGGCGGAGGCATAATAGCGACAACCATGCTGTTCTGCTACATCCCGGAGGGCACGACTTGAAGAGAGGTTGGACACTACAGCACTTTTGGTGTGCTGCAATACATAATCAGCTACCGCAACCAGGGTATATTCTTCCCCAAACATTTCTCCGTTCTCATCAATCATGACAAGGCGGTCCACATCCGGATCTACGCAAAAGCCGACGTCGGCTCCTTCGGTTCTAATGTAATCACATATTTGAGTGAGGTTCTTTTTCAGGGGTTCCGGATCATGGGCAAACCAGCCATTCGGCTCCCCGTTGAGGGTCGTTACCTGATGTACGCCAAGGGCCTTCAGGAGTTGAGGGACAAATACGCCTCCGCTGCTGTTGACGCCATCTACTACGACTTTCAGGTTGGCTTTTTCGATGGCATATCGATCTACCAAATCCAGTTCTTTGATCAGGCGAATATGTGTATCCATGAAGTCATCAACCTCTGTTACTTTGCCTAATTGCTCTACTTCACTGAAGTTGAAATATTGGTTATTCAGGATTTCCAGAATTTCCAATCCATCTTTTTTGGTAACAAACTCCCCTCGTTCATTGAGTAGTTTGAGTGCATTCCATTTTACGGGATTGTGAGAAGCGGTAAGGACAATCCCTCCAGAAGCATTAAATTCCGTAACGGCGAGCTCTACCGTTGGGGTAGTGGAGAGACCCAGGTCTATTACCTCGAATCCCAATCCTACAAATGTACCGACAACGATATCCCTGACCATAGGGCCTGACGGTCGGGCATCCCGACCAATTACCAATTTACGGGTACGAGAGCGAAGGGTGAGCCAGGTGCCAAATGCCGAAGCAAAATTGACAATGTCAACTGGCGTTAAATTATCACCGGGGGCACCTCCAATTGTGCCACGGGTGCCGGAGATAGAAGAAATTAAGGTCATAGAGTGAAATGCATTTATGGCTGCAAAGATATATAAAATTCTAATCTGCCCGGACGAAACAGTCGGGAATGTGTATTTTTAGCTGAATTCAATTGTACGCGTGCTATTATTATAACTTTGTGGAAATAAACCGATTAGCTCAGGCACTCCTAAGCCGTTGTGAACGCGATTTGTTATCGCCGACCCGAATTCATGCTATTGATTCAGCAGGAAAGCCTGATGTTAACCTTTTCCTCAAAAGGGAAGATGAATCCGGATTTAGTGCATCCGGCTGTAAAAAACGAAAATATGCCTCCCTGTTACCCTGGTTAGAAGCAGAAAAATACGAACAGGTTGTAGCAATTGGTGGGCCATTCTCTAATCATATCCCTGCGCTTGTCCAATTACTTCACGAACGAAATATACGATCTCATTTGGTATTGAAAGCAAGTCATCAGACGACCTTGAGAGGCAATGCTTTGTTGATTCGGTTACTCACGCCTGATGATCAAATTGACTGGATACCCGCCGCCGAATGGGATAGGGCTGAAGTACGTGCGCAAGAAATAGCCCAATCCCGTAATGGATATGTAATTCCCGAAGGGGCTTTTTGTGAGACTGCTTTGCCGGGAGCCTGCACCCTGATGCTGGATATTATGCGGAATGAATCGGAGATGGGCCTGCATTTTGACCATATCTTTACAGACTCCGGTTCAGGAATGACAGCTGGTGCCCTGGCATTGATGAATGAAATAACAGGAAGATCGACACAGATACATGTCGTCCTAACGGCTGGCGGCGAATCCTTCTTTCGGGAACAAGGCGATCTCCTTGCAGACTGGATAAGGCCATTTGTGCCTTCCCCGGTTTCATTTCCAACCCAAACCTGTCTACATCCTCCTGTAACTGCCCGATCATTTGGCAGTGTTAATGCGACTGTGCTGAAAGAAACCATCCGTTTGGCTCGGGAATCGGGCATTCTGGCCGATCCGGTTTATACCACAAAACTTTTGATGACTGCCCGCGCTGTCATCGAAACGGAAAATCTCAAGGGGAATGTGCTGATTGTTCATGGCGGGGGTGGAACTGGTTTGATGGGATTTGGAGAAAAACTGGAAAGGCTCCTGCTCTTAATAGAAGAGTAATTTATTTATTTCTTACCTTTGCCAATTACTACACATGTTAATTGTCAATAAATGAAAATCGAAATGCCCAAATTTGTTAACTGGTTTTCTCTACTCCTCCTAACGGTGAGTTTGGTTGCTTTTACTGCATGCGGTGAAGGCAAGGCTGATGATGGAGCGGATAGCGGAAATACTTTTGTCGATGATACTGTATCGACTGATGAGGTCGAAGAACCTGCAGAAGACAAGCAGAAACGACCTAGCCCTCCTGCTGAAGCAAGTGCTACAATTGGTTCTGCTACTGTAAGAATTGACTATAGCATGCCTTCCGTCAAAGGACGTACAATCTGGGGAGAACTCGTTCCTTATGGTTCTGTATGGCGTACAGGTGCAAACGAAGCAACTGTATTTGAGGTGGATAAAGCCGTAACCATTAATGGGAAAACGCTACCTGCGGGGAAGTATGGATTGTTTAGCATTCCTGCTGAAGGGGGAAAGTGGACAATTATATTTAACTCAATCTGGGATCAGTGGGGCGCATATAATTATGATGAGTCCAAGGACGCTCTACGAGTCGAAGCCACTACTGCAAATCTGGACGAAGTAGTTGAGAAATTGACTTTCGCAATTGCCGATGGCGGTCAGGTTACCCTTTCCTGGGGAAAGCTTGCAGCTTCCTTTACAGTAGCTGCTGAGTAGCTATATGTCGGTAGTACCGACCTCGAAATGTCCCGGATTATTGATTAATCCGGGACATTTTTTAGTAACGGGATTGTATTGATTCCCGTAATTGTCAGGTTCACGACATATATTCCCACCTTCATGCGGCTTTTGCGCTAAATGCCTGATCCTTAAGGGCCTTTATGCAGTATAATAGGTATCAGCCATGAGTTACTTATTTAAATTGTCATGAAAACGCCCACTTCTTTTCTCGCTATTTTGCTATTGATTGGGTCCGCAAGTATCAGTTTGCCGGGCCATGCTCAACAGCTTATTTCACCCTGCCAAGTCAATGGATTTGAGGAAGTAAGCTACGCCGAAGCCTTATACTATGACCTTGCACCTGCCCGGGAACTTGCCGCAGAGTGTGAGCAGATGAGGGCTCGAATCCATCGGATGACCGGAGGACCGGCACCGAGACTGAGTCAGGCAGATATTCGGTACATGAATAGATGCAAAGCCCGGATCAAAAAAATGGAAGCTGAGGTAGAATCTATGAGACAGGGCATGACCCGACGATACACCCTGCTCAGCAATTCGAGCTTAACCACACAGGATTTATTAGATGCGACAGAATCTGAACTGGAATTTATGATGACTAAACCCGTACGAACAGACTTCTCTCGTGGAATAGCAAGCCTTTAGATACCCGAAAACCAATCAACGGAACTGTTGCAGATCACCGCCATGAAAACGTACAAAGTATTTTTTAGGTTTTTCGGATAGGCGCGAACAAATGGGGACAATGTTAATTGTTAGCGCCGCTTGATGTGCCCGACCTTTACGGTCGGGCCATTTTTTTAATTAATAGCTGAACACTGTTCATTTTTTCTCGTACCTTACACATACATGGGAGTCAAAGAACGAAAAGAACGAGATAAACTGGAGATGCGCGACCGCATCCTCGAAGCCGCTGGTCGGCTGTTTGTCCGGGATGGCTTTGAGCAGACTTCTATTCGTAAAATTGCGCGAGACATCGAATATAGCGCGGGCACTATCTACCTGTATTTTCCTGGTGGTAAGGATGAATTGTTTTATACAATTCATGAGCAGGGGTTCTCCGAATTTGGTAAGCAGATGCGGGCATTGGATCATATCAAACATCCAATTGAACGCCTCAAAGCCCTCGGGAAGACCTACCTGAAGTTTGCCTTTGACAATCCGGAATATTATAACCTGATGTTCATCGAAACGGCTCCGATGGAGACGGAAGAGACCGAAGAAAATTGGGAGGCTGGAATGAAGACGTATTCTTGTTTGCAGGATACCGTACAGCAATGTATTGATCAAGGGTATTTTGGAGATAAGGAATTGCATCCCACGACCTTTTTTATTTGGTCCACTATGCATGGGATGGTTGCCCTTGCGCTGCGTAAAAGATTGAAAATGTATCCGGAAGAGAGTTTGATGCCGATGATGGAACAAGTCTCAAATGACCTCTGTGATCAGTTGCGGGTAGATTGATTTTTTTTGCCTATGCAGTAAACAGTGTTCAGTAGGTATTATATGTTTAGTGAATCAAAGAAAATGAAAGAATCCTATTTTTTTACCAGGCAAGTGAACGGTGTTCAGTATTGTGTGTTATCGGCCGCTTAAACCAATTCGCTTCACCTTAAATATTTGCCGCTTCACCAACAACTGAGCCGGTTTGACCGATAGAAACTTAACAGAATAGCCCCATTTCCTGCTATTTACCCCTATATCTTAATCTAAGCATCCATGAATCTTCGAATGTATCAAAGTCGCATCCTGCAAGTAGTCAGCTTCCTGATTCTGTTTCTCGGCAGCCCACGTATCTGGGCACAACCGGGACACCTGGAGGCCTACCTGGACTCCGCATTGAGTCAAAACCTCACCCTGCGCGAACGAAACCTGTCTTACGAAAAAAGTCTGGAAGCGCTTAATGAAGCCAAAGGCCTCTTTTTCCCGCAAATCAGTTTTCAAGCTGCATATACCCTGGCAGGAGGAGGGCGGGCAATTGAATTTCCGGTTGGAGATTTGATTAACCCGATTTACCAAACCCTCAACGACCTCACAGCGTCTCAAAATTTTCCGACTAACCTGAAAAATGTGAATGAGCAATTTTTGCCGAACAACTTTCACGAAACGAAAATGCGGCTTATTCAACCGCTTTTCAATAGTGATATGTATTATAACTACAAGGCGCGAAAAGAACTGATTTCCCTGGAATCGGTAAAGCGGGAAGCTTACGAAAAAGAATTGGTCCGAGAGGTCAAAGTCGCTTACTACGGCTATCTCAAGACCGAAGAAGTCCTGACGATCTATACCGATACCCGAGGCTTGCTGGAAGAAATATTGCGGGTCAACCAGCGGCTGGTAGAGAATAATACAGCTACCTATGACGTGGTGTATAGCGCCGAATATGAAATCAGTAAAATCGACAAGCAACTAGCACTTGCGAATCAGGATCGCAAACTCGCCGCAGCCTGGTTTAATTTTTTACTCAATCGGGATCAGGAGGCACTTATTCTACGAGATGCGCTGATCCTGAATGCTTCGGATGTTCGGAATCTGGATATGCTGGAGCAACAGGCCATCAACCAGCGCCTGGAATTTAGTCAGTTGCGGTATGCCCGCGCTGCCAATGCCCGCCAAATTGGCTTGAATAAAGGGCTGGCACTCCCTAAAGTCAACCTGGTCCTGGACTTCGGTTATCAGGGGTTTGGCTATTCCTTTGATAAGAATCAGGATTTCTGGCTCGGGCAGATTTCGCTCCAATGGGATTTGTTTAAAGGTTTTCAGAATCGTGCAAAAACGCAGCAAGCTTATATAGAAGGGCAAATTTTGTCCAATCAGCAGGATCGACTCACGCAACAGATTCGCTTACAAGTCAAAGAAGCCTGGCATCAGTATCGTGCTGCCGAACAGGCTGTTGCTGCTTCCCGGCTGGGCGTCAAAAGTGCTGGTGCTGCTTTCCGAATCATTCAGCGGAAGTATCAGGAAGATCAGGCCAGCTTGCTCGAATTAATGAATGCCAGAACCCAATTCACCCAATCCAAACTGAGCCTGGCGATCGACAGCTATGACCTGCTCAGTAAGGAAGCTGAACTTGGCTATGCCACAGCAGCCTATTGAGAGAAACCTTCCCAATCAGGCCCCCTCATTATTGAATTCACCCGAAACAAACTCAACATGTTTACTACACAAGATCTCAATTTTCGTCTATGGATTCCCGTACTGATAATCGGGATATACGCAGCCTGTTCTCCTGCTCCTTCAACTGCTACAGATACTGAACCCTTTGCAGAATCAGCCATAGCAGTTCGTGGAGCACAAATTCAGTCCACAACAGCGCCGATACCTGTCCTGACAAGTGGAAAAGTGGCCGCTGGAACCGAAACACATCTGGCCGTAAAAATCGGAGGAATCATTGAGCGTTTACATGCCGATGAAGGGGATATGGTTCGAAAAGGTCAACTCCTTGCCCGAATTGGACAGCCCGAAATTGGGGCTCAGGTGGCACAAGCCCAGAGCGGACTGGATAAGGCAACACGGGATTATGAGCGGGCAACCCGCCTCTATGCCGATACAGTCATTACCCTGGAGCAATTGCAGAATCTCCAAACGGCTAAAGAAGTGGCAACAGCGCAGGTACGTCAGGCCAGTGCAAGTGTGGGATATGCCAATCTTTATGCGCCTGCTACCGGCAAGGTCTTGAAGCGGATGGCTGAACGGGGAGAATTCGCTGCGCCCGGCACCCCTTTGTTTATCATTGAAACCCGGGAAGCACAGGCAACTGTACGAGCTGGATTGGTAGATCGGGAAATGGTCCGGGTATGGGAAGGAGACACGGCCCAAATTGTATTGGATGCATATCCCAATAAGATTTTCAAAGGCTTGGTTCGGGACAAAGGAGAAGTTGCCAATCCGCAAACGGGTTTGTTTGAAGTCGAATTGAGTCTGGACGATGAGGGCTTTCAGGTGTTAAATGGATTTGTCGCCAAAATTCATATTTATCCCCTCAGGCAGGAAGCCTACTACCAGATTCCGGTCGATGCGATTGTAGAAAGTGAAGCCCAGTCAGTGAGCGTCTATGTACCGGACGAGCATCTCCAGGTTGCCAAAAAGCAGGCAATCAGCCAGTACACGATTGTCGGTGAATTTATGCTCGTACCCGCCAGTCAACTCCCCCAACTTGATTATGTCATCACTGAGGGGGCACGATACCTTTCGACAGGGGATTCGATTCGCCTGTTGGATGTACCTGTACCTATGGGTATCGCTACGCTTGCCGAATAGGCTGCTTTTGTTTCCATTTTTCCATTTTTATACCCTAAATATATGAAACTCCCCAGGCTCGCAATTGAAAACTACCAGTTTGTACTGGTCCTGGTGTTCATTGCCTTAAGTACAGGACTGTTGTCCTTCTTTTCCATGCCTCGCTCGGAAGACCCCGTTCTGGATGGCCCTTTTTATACGATAGTGGCTGTTTATCCCGGAACGAGTCCAAAGGATATGGAGGAACTGATCGTTGATCCGCTGGAAGATGAGCTGAATGAAATCGAAGATCTGGATGAGATTCGTTCCACAATCGAAGAAGGCCTGGCTGTAATCAATGTGGAGGCGAGTTACAGTATTGATTTTGATGAGAAATACGATGAGGTGGTTTCTCAAATCAACAGCGTGAAATCCGAATTGCCCGCCGGCTTATTTAGCCTGGAAGTCAACCAGTTTAGCCCTTTTGATGTCGTGATTCTGCAGTTGGCCATGTCTTCGGAAACAGCTTCCTATCGGGAATTGGTTAATTGGTCAGAACGATTAGAGGATCGCCTTGAAAAAGTGACCGGTGTGCGGGGCGTAGAAATAGAAGGCTACCCGGAGGAAGAAATCCGGGTGTCTGTTGACATGGAGAAAATGGCGCAGATGAATATTCCCCTGAATCTGGTGATGGGAATTCTGGAGGGGACGAATGCCATTATTCCGGGCGGGGATATCAATCTTGGTCAGCAAAATTTTTCTGTAAAAACGAGTGGAGGATTCAGGAGTCTGCGTCAACTCCGCAATACCGTCATCGCAGCCCGGCAAGATCAGATTGTGTACCTGAAAGATATCGCAGAAGTGGGCTATGCCTATGAGGATGAAACCTATTTGGCAAGACACGATGGAAATAAGGCTGTATTTGTTTCGGTTACCCAGAAGGAAGGTTTTAATGTCCTGGAAATCACGGATGAACTGGACACGGAAATACAGGATTTTCAAAGAGAGTTGCCGATTCACCTAACCCTCAAAGAGGCATTCAAGCAGGGGCCTGCGGTGGCGGAACGAATCGATAATTTTTTCACCAACCTGATGCAGGGAATCGCCTTAGTGGGATTGATTATCTTCATTTTTCTGGGGCTTCGCAACTCTCTGATTATCATGACGGTCATTCCGACTTCAATCATCATCGCGATCAATTTGCTGGATGTCAGTGGTTTTGGCTTGCAGCAGATTTCCATTGCGGGACTGGTGATCGCGCTGGGATTGCTGGTCGATAATGGAATAGTAGTGGTGGAAAATATCAATCGATACCTGAACACGGGCCTCGGTTTGCGGGAAGCCGCTATTAAGGGAACTACAGAGGTGGGCTGGGCGATTGTTAGCTCCACTGCTACGACGGTATTGGCCTTTTTTCCCATGAGTCAGTTGGGAGGTGGAACGGGCATGTACCTGCGAACGTTACCCCTCATTGTGATTTTTAGCCTGGTGGCTTCTTTGATTCTGGCATTGGCCTTGACGCCACTCTTAGCCTCCAAATTACTCAAGGTGCGGGTCTCAAATGAATTGGGACGCGCAGAAAAAGCGATGAAGTGGGTGGTGGAAAAAGGGTATCGAAGGGTGTTGAATACTGCGCTTACCTATCCGCGGACAGTAGTAGCAACTTCTTTATTATTGTTGGTAGGAAGCGGTTTGTTATTCCCGATTGTAGGGGTGAGCTTTTTTCCAACGGCGGACAAGCCCATGTTGCTGATAGATGTAGATACCCCCAAGGGAACCAATCTCCGGGCAACCGGGGCTGCTGTGAAATATGCAGAAAACCTCCTGGACAGCATGGAGTTTGTGAGTAGCTATGCCTCGAATATCGGCCACGGAAATCCCCAGATTTATTACAATATCATTCCGGAGAACTATAAGAAAAACTATGGGCAGATTTTGGTAAGTGTGGAGGAATGGAATCCCGAAAAATATTATGCTGTAATGGGAGCATTGCGGGATAAATTGCAGGCGTATCCCGGAGCGCGGTTTAGCGTTTCAGAATTCAAAAACGGCCCTCCTTATGAAGCACCGATCGAACTTCGTATTGTAGGGGAGGATCCGGACACCCTGAAATCCCTTTCGACGCAGGTCGAATTGATTGTAGCAGCGACCACTGGAGCCATTAATGTAGATAACCCGATTGCCAGTACGCGTACAGACCTCAAAGTAGAGGTGAATGAAGACAAGGCTGCTATGCTGGGCTTGCGCACCCTGGATGTCGATCAAACGATTCGGACGGCGATCAATGGGGCTGCGGTAGGCACAATCAATACGGAAGCTGGAGAAGAATATGACCTGGTGATCAGAATGCCCACACAGGCGCAGCCCGGAGTTTCTGATTTTCAAAAAATCCATGTGGCTGCTGTAACGGGAGCTCAGATCCCCCTTCGCCAAATTGCTCGGTTAGGCTTTCAGCCCAGTGCTTCCAGGATCGATCACTATAATTTGCAGCGTGCAGCGATCGTAACGGCAGACGTATTGGATGGATTCGAGACAAAGGCGGTAACGGAGGATATACTTACCCAACTCGAATCGATGCAGTTCCCTACGGGGTATGGTGTGATTATCGGCGGGGAATACGAAACGCAGCAAGAATCCTTTGGGGACCTGGGCCAATTGCTGATTGTGGCGATTCTGGGCATTCTCGCAGTGTTGATTTTGCAGTTTCGCTCCTTTTTGCAGCCTCTGATCGTTCTCTCTGCTATCCCATTGGCGTTTACGGGTTCGATTGCCGCCCTCTATGTGACGGGGTATTCGTTTTCCTTCTTTGCCTTTGTCGGTTTTACGAGCCTGATCGGGATTGTGGTGAATACCTCTATTATCCTGGTTGACTATGCGAATCAGCTACGGGAACAGGGCATGACTGTATCAGAAGCCTTGCGGACTTCAGCAGAGACACGTTTTACGCCGATTCTCCTGACCACTATGACGACTATTTTGGGATTACTGCCGCTTACGCTGACCAATAGTACCCTGTGGTCTCCTTTGGGCTGGACAATTATAGGCGGTATGATTTCTTCTACTTTGTTAACCTTGTTAATTGTGCCAATTCTGTATCAGTGGTTCACCCGACCCTGATAATTCAAGTATTCTGATGAGAAGACCTCGCGGGTTTCGCAAACCGGCGAGGTCTTCTTAAGTTTGCAGGTGAAAACCTCAAACACAATTCTTATGATTCAAAGAATCTGGAAGTTCGGAGCTATTGTATTCGCTGTAGTTTTGCAATTCTCTTATACCTTGGGGCAGGACTCCTCAAACATTCCTGTATCAGTGGACACTACAGCTGTGGTAGCTCCACTCCCTGCGGTTACAGACACCTTCAGCTTGTTGACACCCCGACGTACGGTCGCGAGTCATTTGATGTACTTACAATCAGATCGGTATAATGTGTCCTTGTCCGGACAGGTTTTTGCAGGAGACGACCTGAGTCCTCAAAAACGGAAAAACTTAGCAACCCAGCTGAAGCAGATCTATGATGGAGAAAGCTTTCATGTCGAGATCGATGACATCCCAGATGATCCGAATTATATAGATACCCTGACAAACAAGGAGAGATATATCGTATTTGAAAAATATCCGGAATTGTTTGTGGTAAAGCGGGGAGGTGCCTGGAAGTATTCCCGTACTTCGGCAAATGCAATTCCGATCATTCACCAGCAGTTGTTTCCGTTTGGGGCCGATCTTTTGGTAAATCTATTTCCTAAAGTCGGACAAAAAAGATTTTTAGGAATCCGATTGTGGCAAATAGCGGGGCTGGTGATTTTATTCCTGTTGGGACTTGTGTTGTACCGGGTACTTGACTGGATCGTAAAATTACTGATTAACCGGATACTCCCCCGGATATTTACCGAGCAATACATTGATCTGAGCAAGGTTCCGCCGGTCGCACATCCCCTGAGTTTATTGGTTGTAACCTTGATTTTGGCTCAGTTGGTTCGGGTCTTATTACTGGGGCAATACGCATTAGGAGGGTATATAGACGGGGGATTGCGCATCGCATCGCTTGTATTTGTAGTGGTGGTCTTGTATCGGCTTGTGGATTTACTCGCGGATGTATTCGGACGTGCGGCAAGTACTACCGATACGCGGATGGATGACCAGTTGGTTCCGCTGTTGTCCAAGATCGCCAAAATCATTGTTGTGGCACTTGGAACGGTGTTTATCTTACAAAACCTTGACATTAATGTCATGGCCTTATTGGCGGGGGTTTCTTTTGTCGGATTGGCCCTGGCCTTTGCAGCGCAGGATACCGTAAAACACTTTTTTGGGTCGATAGCGATTTTTGTAGATCGGCCCTTTGCGATAGGGGACTTTATCGAGGCTGGCAGCGTTTCAGGTACGGTGATGGAAGTGGGGGTACGTTCAACTCGCATCCGGGAATTAGGAGGCGCAATGGTAACGGTTCCCAATGGCGAATTGGCAGGTGAGACGGTAACGAATCATGGAAACCGGTCTTACAGACGCTATGCGACCAATTTAGGACTTACCTATAATACGAGCCCTCAACGCATAGAGGAGTTTGTAACAGGGGTAAGAGAAATAATATTCGGGCATCCTCAAACAACTGCGGAGAGTTGCCGGGCTTATTTTCATGAGATGGATAGCTCTTCTCTCAATATTGACCTCGCGATTGTATTTAACCTGACGGACTACAACGAAATGTTGGCTGTCAGAGAGGAAATATTACTGAGTATTATGCAATTAGCTGAAAAAATTGGCGTTGAATTTGCATTCCCTACTACTTCAATTTATTGGGAAAATATGCCACAATCGAAGGAATAATTCATATTGATGCATTATCCAACATTGAGTTGGATAATGCTATGCTTTTTGGAGCTAAATCTGTACCTTGGGAATTATTATTTTTGTTTGGTAGACAAAAGGAACTGTTTTTAAGTTGTTTGATTTGGTAGTCAAACATCCCACTAAATGAAATAGATGGGGAAGTTAGTACATGGAAAAAGAAAAGAAAGGAATTAAGCACATCCTTACTCTTGATGGTTCTTCCACGCTTTACAATCCTGAATACGATCAACCATATCACTCAACACACGGCGCGATACAAGAGTCTCTACATGTTTTTATTAAATATGGTTTAAAGGCATTCCCGCCCTCAGTCAAGGAATTAACCTTGTTTGAGATGGGGTTTGGTACGGGGCTAAATGCTTTATTAACCTATCTCCATGCCGGAGATCGGTTTATTCGGTATGTAGCCCTTGAAACCCTGCCACTCACTGAGCCGCAGGTTGCCGAATTAAACTATCCTGAACTGTTAGGGGGCAAAGAATCAAAAGCGATATTTGAACAGATGCATACTTCTCCCTGGGGAGAATTTGTTCAGATCGCAGATAATTTCAGCCTTAAAAAGCAAAATATCCGTTTACAGGATTTTGCTCCTGAGGATCGATTTGATTTGGTCTACTTCGATGCATTCGCGCCTAATTCACAGCCGGAGTTGTGGACTTTTGATATATTCCTCAACCTCTTTGCGCATATGAACCCCGGTGGGGTCTTTGTGACCTATTCTGCCAAGGGAAGTGTACGACGGGATTTGCAGCGCGCTGGTTTTTATGTGGAAAAAGTGCCCGGCCCTCCCGGTAAGCGAGAAATGTTGCGCGGGACCCGGGAAGAATAGAGCCACACCAAGAAAGGGGACCAGCCGAAATGCTGCCCGTTTAGGAATAGTTGTTCAATAAATCCAGGCAAAAGGAGACGAAATCACCTCCTTATGCCTGGATTATTGGGTCTGTTAGCCGCCAAATTCCATCAAATATGCTTTGATGAAATCATCCAGATCTCCATCGAGAACCGCTTTGGTATTGCTTGTCTCAATTTCGGTACGCAGGTCTTTGATCTTTTTATAGGGATGCAAGACGTAGTTGCGAATCTGAGAACCCCATTCGATTTTCTTCTTAGCGGCCTCAACCTCTGCTTTTTCGGCTGATTGGCGCTCCAGTTCTATTTGATATAACTGGCTTTTGAGCAATTGCAGGGCTTTTTCTTTGTTTCTCAACTGGCTTCTCTCCTGCTGACATTTGATCTTGATGCCGGTAGGTTTATGGGTCAGCCACACCGCAGTTTCAACTTTGTTGACGTTCTGCCCTCCCTTTCCACCAGAGTGCGTGGTTGCATATTCCAAATCTGCAGGGTTGACTTCAATCTCTATGGTTTCGTCGATTTGAGGATAGACGTCTACGGAGGCAAATGAAGTATGGCGCCGGGCGCCTGAATCAAATGGACTTATGCGAACCAATCGATGAACACCAGACTCTCCTTTGAGGTATCCAAAGGCAAAATCCCCATTGATTTCCAGTTCGCAACTCTTAATCCCAGCTGTATCTCCTCCTACTTCATCAATCAAACTCCAGGCATAGCCATGCTTCTCTGCGTACATAACATACATGCGTTTTAGCATTTCTGCCCAGTCCTGACTCTCTGTTCCCCCAGCGCCGGAATTGATCGCAACTACGCAATCCAATCGGTCTTCCTCAGCTGAGAGCATGTTTTTAAATTCCAGTCCCTCAACTGCTTCCAGGGTAAGCGCATACGCACTTTCTATTTCAGACTCTTCAACTTCTCCTTCCTTGTAAAATTCGAATAAAACTTCAAGCTCTCCTACTTTTTCTGCAACTGCATCATAAGCATCGGTCCACAACTTGATCGCACTGATTTGTTTTAATACTTTTTGGGCCGCCTCCGGCGAATCCCAAAAGTCAGGTTGAAGCGTAATCGCTTCTTTTTCTTCGATGGTAGCCAGCTTTGCAGCCACGTCAAAGATACCTCCCCAACGCATCCTTCCGCGCTGTTACATCCCGTAATTGGTCTAAGGTCATGATACAATATTTGGTGAATAATAGGTAAAGATACAGAAAGGATGAACTAAAATGCAATGGACTTTTTAACAAGTTTGAACGAGGCGAAATCAGCGCTTATGGGTTCACTCCCTATGCTGTTTGCAGCCCCCGGGTTGTTAATCTTAATCCCTAATGCTTGTCTGTTAATCAGCCAGAAATTCTGGGTTGAGGGCAGTAGGAACAGGCGCATTCACCTCAGAACGCCAGCCTTGGAGCATCTCCAGCAATTCTTTCGCTTTTTCAGGTTCACGAGTTGCCAGGTTGGTTGTTTCAGAGAGGTCGGTTGCCAGATTGTACAATTCGATATCGCCGTTTTCAAAATATTCGATCAACTTCCAATCGCCCTTCCGGATAACACTGCAAGGACTGGTTCGAAAATGAGGTTTGTCATGCGAATCCTCAAATGCCCGCTCTTTTGTAATCATTTGCAGGTAAGCCGGGAAATGCCAGTACAGGGCTCTTTCTATTGTTTTTTCGCCTTTGAGAAGGGGCACAATACTCGTTCCATCCAATTGGAAATCAGGCGTAGGGGCACCTGCGATTTCCAAAAGAGTAGGGTAGAGGTCTGTACCAATAACCGGAGTGTTTTCTGCCCTTCCGGATTCAGTTACCCCCGGCCATTTGACGAATAAAGGTTCTCGAATTCCCCCTTCGTAATACATGCCTTTGGTGCCGCGTAAGGGCTGAGCCGTTGATTGTCCACCTGCGGGCCCATTATCCGAACTGAAGATCACAATCGTATTGTCTGCAAGTCCTGAAGCTTCCAGGGTCGCGAGTATCTGCCCCGCTGCAAGGTCCATCGCTTCGATCATTGCTGCCTGTCCGGGATGATCGTGGAAGGCTCCAGGCGTTTTGGCTGCGTATTTTTTCTTGAGGTCTTCCCGCGCCTGCACGGGGGTATGAACCGAGTAAAATGGGAAGTACACAAAAAATGATTCCTCTTTATGCGCAGTAATCCAATTAGAAACTTCTCGTGAAAGGCGTTCGGGCAAATGTTCTCCTTCAGGCCCGTCTGAGAGGTGCTCGTTTTGATAAGGTGAAAAGTAAGATTTGGGATGACCTGCATGGGTGCCCCCAAAATTGGTATCAAATCCATATTGTGTAGGGTCATCGGAAAGGTGCCATTTTCCCGCAATGCAGGTGGCATATCCTTCAGCTTTCAGGCTTTGGGCAAGCGTGGGGAAGTTCGGGGCCAGGGTAGTAGTATTTTCTGTAGGGATTAATTTTCGATTCACTGATTTTCCCCGATCAGAGTTGGCCACCGTGTAGATGCCGTGTCGGGGGGGATAGAGCCCCGTCATCAGGCAGGCGCGGGAAGGTGCGCAATTGGCTGCATTTGCGTAGGCATTGGTAAATACAACACTTTCACTTGCCAGTCGATCCAGATGTGGCGTCTCATAATAATCAGACCCTTGTACCCCGAGGTCTGTCCACCCTAAATCATCTGCGTACAGCAAAACGATGTTGGGGCGCTGTGGAGGCTGCTGCGGGGATGTGCAGAAAATCAGGCCCAACAGGCTTAATGTAAGCAAACTGACTGCTGCATACGGGAAAATACGGGTAAGCGCGTACATGGGTAGGTATCAGGATAAAGGGAATGAAGGTAAAGTTTCAATAGCGGCCTACCCCCAGGAAGGGCCCATCATGCGAAAGGCATCTTCAATGTGATGAATTAAAGGATGTTCAGGATTGTCCATTTGAATCGCAACAATGTCGAACCGTACGGGGAGAGTCGAAAGCTGCTTTTCGTAGATGTACGAATCTGCGGCCTTGAAAATTCGTTTTTTCTGCGCGTCGGAAAGGGATTCTTCCGGATAGGGGCCATCAGACCGGCTCCGTGTTTTTACTTCTACAAAAACCAACTCTGCGGGCTCCATTCGAAGCAGTACGAGGTCAATCTCTGATCGCTGGTACCGATAATTTCGGTCCATTACATGATAGCCTTTTGTTTCGAGGAAACTGGCCGCAAGGTCTTCCCCTTGTTTGCCGAGGTCATTGTGCTCCGCCATACGCTGCGCTTCGATTAGGGCACCTATTTACGAGTTTTTGGCCGAATCCCGAAATTCTCCGACTCCAATAGTTAGATCAAAATCTATAATCGCGCTTCTTGACCTTAAAGCCTGGTGGAATCATGAACTGGGATTTGTCAAATTCGCGTCGGGTAGCTTTTGCGAGGGTGGTGGTTACAATCAGGCCTTTTTGCTGCTTGATGGTTTTGAGGGGAATCCGCCCATCGAGGCCTTGAATGAGGAAACTTGCCTTTGCGCGGGGTCTTGCGGGGAATAATGCCGTATTCACCCGATAGTCATCATGGACATAATAGGTGAATATTGTACTGTCCCGTTTCATTTTATATTCTTCGCACAACAGCCCTTTAATTTCAAGGGTTTTACCAGTTGCTTTTGCCACGGGTGGTTTGCGATTTGAACTAACCCGGTCGTAGTAGGGAGAATATCGATAGGCAAATTTACTGGCCATATCTACGGTGTATTCATAATTGGAATCCGCGACAAACATCGCTGTCTTAGGGTATTTGCCGCCGTGCAACTGTATGATATAATCGCCATCTTTGATATGCATGAGCAATTTATTGGGCGGCTCATTCTCAAGAATCATCCCTGAATTGGAGCCTTTTAGCTCAATTAGGAATTGTAAGCTTCCCTCAAAATAAGGAACGGGGGGTTCTTGTGCGACTAATTGACCGATCCCGGCAAAAGCGAGACAGGCGAGTAGAAAGATATATCGAAACATGTTGGTTGACATTGAAAGAGTTCTCAGTAAACATACGCTCAGGCGCACAACATATTATATGCAAAAATTCCGATTTTCCACTACTTGGGCTAAGGAAGACATAATTTAGTATCACTTAATGATATGAAGATCACGTTGGGGGAATGGGATTCGGATATCTTCCTGGCGAAATGCCGCGTCAATCGAGACACGGAGGTCACTTTTGATGAATTCCACGGAAAACACTTCCTCTGTCCAAAACAGGATCTCAAAAAGTAAGGCAGAATCTGAGAAGTCCACAAACCTTGCAACAGCAGGCGGATGTTTGAGTACGGCGCGATGAGTAGTGGTAGCCTTGTACAGAGCTTCCATGACCCTGGCAACGTCAGAGCCATACGCGACACCCACCTGAACGCTAAACCGGGTCGCCTCAAGATTATGACTCCAGTTGATCACCCGATCTTGTGTAAATTGGGAATTCGGTACAATTACTGAGATAGATTCCGGGGTCTCCAAGGTAGTGGTGCGGATATTAATTTTTTTGATTCTACCGATCAACTCCCCAACCTGCACAACATTTCCTACCGCTACACTGCCATCGAAGAGTAGGATTACGCCACTTATAAAGTCGTTAAAGGTATGTTGAAGGCCAAAGCCTATACCAACGAGTAAGGCTGCTGAACCCGCCATGAGCAGGGATAGGTTGATCCCGGTATATTGGAGAGAAAGGGCAAAGGCCAGGCTATATCCAAAGTATTTTGTGATTTGGATCAGTGCTTGCCGCCGCCCCTGATCCTTAATCCTCCGGCGAGCGGCATGGCGGCTAAGTGCTTTTTCCAGCAGCCATAGCATCAGGCGGACCATAAAGAACAGAAAAGCAATATAGGCTAAGCCCGCGACTGTCAGCCGGAAGTTTTGGTATTCGACAAGAATAAGATCCAGCAGGTTAAAAAGGGAGGTCATGTGGTTGGGATAAATAGGAAAAAGGATTTCCCTATGTTAATTGATACCCACTGACAATCGAATTTCCGCACTCAGGCCGATGAAAGGTTGGAGCTTGATCCGATTGATATCAAAGCTGATTGCCCCGGAACCATTGTCTGGTTCGCGTTCTTCCAGTGCAACAAGCCCCGCATTCAGACGGATAAATCGAAATACACGATATCCCAATCCGGCGTAATAGGGCCTTCCAAAAATAGGACCTGTGAATTCCTGCTGTTCCGGGCCTTCAAAATTCGAAACAAACGCTCCTAAGGATACAGAGGTATTGCGCATTAGAGTAGAGCCATAAGATCGTTTGCTCAAAGGAAATGATAGGCCTACATAGGGAGCATTTCCGTAGGTAAAGTTATCGGAGTCGGAATTTAAGAGGACCCCCCCATAGCCAATATTGAGGGCCAGTGCTCCTGCCTTTTTTTGGCTCGGGTAATCCTGGATTTCTCTACTTCGACTACGTTTGAGCCATTTAGGAGTGAGCAATTGCTTGACCTCCTGGCTGAGCATGTTTGCCAGTGCCTTCGATTGTTCGGGAGTTGTTTCTGCTCCTAAATCGCGAAGATAGCGCCTGGTTGTTTCCGAAAATTGTACCTCGGTTTGCGGATCTATCGGTTGAAAGGTTCCCAGGCTCTCGACCAGCATCCGATTTAGGTCCATAAACATATGGCGGCCTGAGTGATCTATCTGGGCTTTACCTCCCTCAAAACGGATATGCTGGAGTTGATATGCTTCAATTTTTTGTATGATATCTTCCTGAAGTTGTTTTTTGACTGGCGCTGCTACTATTTCCAAGTAACTGATGCGGAGGTCATAGCGTGAGTTTCCTTGTAGATAATAATTGACCGGAAGTTGGAAGGATTCTCCCTGGTGGCTGGGGCTGCGTTGCCATAAGCCGGAGTAGAGCGGTTGTTTGCCATTAGGTTTGAAGAGGCTCACTTCGACGGCCTCAACAGCAGGAGAGATTTCTCCTGAGAAAATCAACATACTCTCGGCAGGTAAGGGTTGGCCATTATTGAAATAGGCCATTTCGAAGTCAAAAACAACCGCTTCATATTGCGCAAACATGGCTGTTTGCAGAAGTAGAGAGAATAGAAATAGGGTAAGTTTCTTCATAATCGTGCCCGTTGGCAATTGTATAGTTTGGTCTATGACGGGGAACGATGAAAGAAAGTCACGAATGCTTAAGCAGGAGAGGAGAATAGAAGTTAGGTTAAGCGGGATTCAAAATCTCAATTTCTTCTGTAACGAGCTTTTTGGCAGGAATAAATCGCCGGCCTGTATCTGTTTTGATCACAACAGACATGTTGGTTATCTCCAATATTTCCCCTTCTGCATCAGTCGTTTTTATTCGATCCCCTACGCGAAACATTCCTTTGCCATAATAGGAGGAGATAATATTAGGGAAAATCTCTTTTGCAGCAAGGCCATATCCAATTGCGAAGGCCAGAGCAATTCCGCCTAGCAGAATCATCACATTGGAAGTCAGTAGATCGATATTAAACCGAAGTTGTTCGAGAGCCGTTAATACAATAAATACAGCAATAAGGTAAAAAATAATATTACTAATCGTTCTGCCGGATCGAATCGCATAGGAAGTCATAGAGGTGCGGAGAAACTCCCTGACCTTGTTGGCGAAGAAGAAGCCAACGATCAAAATGAGAGAAGCCAGGATGATATTGGGAATATAATTGATAAGAATTCCGATTTTTTGTGAAACAATGGTAAGTTTCAAGGCTTCCGCAAAACCTACGATGATCAAGAGCATAATCAGCCAATGAATCAATTTTCCTATAATATTACTGGGTAATTCATTGATTTTACTTCTGGTCAGAAATTCTCCAACGTGTACGCGATCCATGAGCCGGTCAAATCGAAGGGCACGTAGCGCTCGGCTTATTATCTTTGAAATTAATTTTGCGATGAGCCAACCTGCTAGTAATAAGACTAAGCCAGCAGCTATTCGTGGAAGTGCAAAAATGATCGCATCTATCAATTGGGAATAGGATTCGAGGAGGATTTCTGTCCAGTTTTTGAGATCATCCATAAAAATGTACGGTTAGGCTTATGAATTATATGAGTCGCTTGAATCTGAAATGGAATCTGAATTAGAACGAAGACTCTCGCTGCCGCCAATACTCAGGATTCCGATAAAAAATTCCAACATAGCAAACAAATGGGACTTGAACCGAATGCTGCTCATTACCTCAGACTCAATGGCTTCTTCGGGCGGATCACCTGGGGGACTATACTGCTTAAATGGATTTTCCATAACTGATGAAAGGTAATAGTTGATAGCCGAATTGAACTACGACGGATACTTTATCCCAAAGTCACACCGTAGGCTGTTTTTTTGAAAATTTTTCCAGGTACAAGACTTTTGCCCTGTGTTTTGCACGTTTAATCCGCATTTTTACTGCACTTTCTCCCAAACCCATCGCCTCTGCGATTTCATCTATTTGCCACTCGTGTGCGTATTTCATGATAAGAATCGCTTTTTCATCTGCTGTTAACAAGTCCAATATCACCGCAAGGCGGTCAGAACGAATTTGAAGGAGTTCATCATCTTCTACCTCAGGTATTTGGGCTAACTGAGATTCGTCAATGGCTTGTTCTTTCAGGTTTCCACGTTGCCTCAGGTAGTCCAGAGCTGCATTACGGGAAAAGCTAAACAACCAGGTAGAAAAGGAAGATCGCCCTTGAAACCGCGAAAGCTTATCGAATAATTTGACAAAAATATCATGACTTAAATCCTCTGCTTCTTCGGGATCCTTTACATAAGAGATTACCTGATAATAGACTTTTCGGAAATATCGTTTATAGAGAATCGCAAAACAACGACTATCTCCCTTTTGCAGAATCTGCTCGATCAATTCCAGATCGCTAAGCTCTTTTAGCATTCGGTCATTAATGGGCGCATCCTGCATTGACGGAATATACGACATTCTGCATTTTTGGCAAGCTCTCGGATGTAGTCTGTAGTCTGGTTTAACGCATTTTTCAGGCACAGAAATATCACTCAATATATTTTTTTGTTGGGATGACCTTTTTCAAAATACCGGCGTCTAAGCATCAGTTTTCCTTTTAACTGTATTAATAAACCAGTACAGGACAAATGTCAAAGGGGAATGTTACATTTAACAAAATACGAATATGAAAGCGTTTTTTTGGGTTGGGATCATGTTTTGGGTATCAGGAGCAGGCAGCCTACAGGCGCAGCAGAATTTGAAAACAGGCTTGCCATTTCCCCAAGGTACTAAGGTGAGCCCCCTAATGGACTGGGAGGATAAAACCCTTGAAGCAGAACTGAGTAAGCAGTTGCATCAAAACCCCAGGTGGCATGCTTTGTTGCAGCAAAAAAGAATGGCGGTAGGCTTAGTGGATCTGGGGAACCCCAGTCGTCCCAGATTTGCACAGGTGAATGGAGACATGATGATGTACGCAGCAAGTCTGCCTAAAATTGCGATTCTACTGTCAGCAATGGATGCTATTGAGGAGGGGAGCCTGGAGGATAATGAAGTAATCAGGAAAGACCTCCATCTGATGATCAGTAAATCTGATAATCAAGCCTCTACCCGTATGATTGACCGACTCGGATTTGAGAAAATAGAATCGGTACTTACCGCTCCAGACTTAATGTTGTATGACAAAGATCATGGGGGGGGATTATGGGTAGGAAAACGGTATGCCAGCCAGGGGCGGCGCTATCCTGAACCGTTGAAAGGACTTAGTCATGCTGCTACTGCTAATCAGGTGTGTCGTTTTTATTACCTGCTGGCCTATGGGGAGTTGGTGACGCGGAAACGTTCTGCTGAAATGCTTACCATTTTGCAGGACCCAAAGCTCCACCACAAATTTGTTAATACCCTGGATCAGGTTGCACCCAAAGCTCGATTGTTTCGTAAATCGGGCTCCTGGAAAACCTATCATTCAGATTCCATTATGGTAATGGGTCCTGATTGGCGTCAGTATATCCTGGTCGCGCTGGTTGATGATGCTGACGGGGAAAGTATCATTCGGAAACTCGTACTTCCGGTAGAGAAGATTCTCAAACTTAAGAAATAGATTCTGTTTACATGGTTGCTGTACAAGAAACGCTCAAATATTTTCTGCTACGGGCTTTTGACATTAGAGAAGGAGAATACTGGAAAGCTTTGCTTATGCAGGCGTATGTTTTCCTGCTGATTTCCACCTTGCTGGTTATCAAGCCGACAGTATATGCACTGTTTCTCTCGAAGTTCGGAGCCAATAATTTACCTTGGGCGTTTCTTGCAGTTGCCTTGTTTGCGATCGTAGTGTCCTTTTTTTATACCCGCAGTTTGAGCCGGTTTCCGCTGCTGCGGGTCAATATTGCAACGCTCTTTATTTCTGTGTTGGTCCTGATAGGAGCGGGGATTCTCCTCCGTACTGATATTTGGGTCTATGGAGTAACCTTTCTTTTTTATATATGGGTGTCTCTTTTCGGCGTATTGGTCAGTAGTCAGTTTTGGATTCTGGCCAGTATGGTTTTTAATCCCCGGGAAGCGAAGCGCCTCTTTGGATTTATCGGCGCAGGGGCAATCGCCGGAGGTATTTTTGGGGGCTACCTGACGAGCCTGTTAACTCAGTTTGTATCAGGGGAAATCCTGCTGTTTGTGGCTGCAGGAATGTTGGGAATATGCATTCCGATTGTGATTGCTTTGGGGAAAAAGGTTATTACAAAAATCCCGGCTCCTGTTCGGACTAAGCGGAAAAGTCAGCATACTACTCAGCATCCGCTGCGCCTGATTCGCTCTTCAAGGCATCTGACTTATCTGGCTAGCATCATTGGGCTCAGCGTTATTGTAGCCAAGTTGGTAGATTACCAATTTAGTGCATTTGCAGCTGCCCGAATTCCTGACCCCGATGAGTTAGCTGCTTTTTTCGGATTTTGGTTTTCTACGTTAAACCTGATCTCTCTATTCATTCAACTCTTTTTAACCCGGCGAATTGTTGGGGTTTGGGGAGTGGGCACCTCCTTGTTCTTTCTACCGTTAGGGATATGTGTAGGGGCAGTGCTCATGCTGTTGATACCAGAGCTGTGGGTGGCTATTTTTATCAAGATAGCAGATGGAAGCCTCAAGCAGTCTGTGAACAAAGCTGCGGTTGAGTTGCTGGCCTTGCCCATCCCACAGGATATAAAAAGCAAAACCAAGACATTCATTGACGTGATGGTTGATAGCCTGGCAACTGGCATAGGCGGGATATTGCTTATTTTTCTGGTGTCCGGACTTGAATTATCTCCGGCGCTTATTAGCCTACTCATTCTGCTGATGTTGGGATTGTGGATCTTTTTTGTATGGAAAATACGAGGCGAATACCTCCGATCCTTTCAGGAAACCATTGGAAAGAAAAAAGGGAAGAAACCGGGAGAAGAAATCGATTTAACCCAGACTTCTGTACTGGGTGGAATAAGCCGTAGTTTGGCAAATGGGTCTGATAAACAACTGTTATTTCTCCTGAAGAGAATCAGGGGAAACCAGTATTCGCAATTGTTTGAGCCCATCCGTAACCTGCTGATACATCCAAATCCAGAAGTGCGGGCAGCAGCTATCCGAAGCCTCTATTTCTATGTAAAAACACCAGAGGATAATATCTATAAAATGGTGAGCGATCCTGAAGAGCAAGTGAGTATCGCTGCTTTTGAGTACATGATTCATATGCATCCCCCATCTGAGGTGCCACAACTGATGGAGGCTTATTTGACAGATTCGAATTACCGGGTTCGAACAACTGCTTTTGTTAGCTTATGTTCAGAATCGGGGCGTAACCTCGACCTGCAGGAAGCCTTTTCTCTTGAAAAAGTCATGTACCAATTGGTTGACGAAATCAAGCAAACTATCGATCCCGACCAGGTAGCATGGACAAAAACGCACTTACTGCAAGGACTATGCAAGGCGCCTATGCCCCAAATGGCTCTTTTTATCAAAGAAGCTCTTAAAGACCCTGATTCCGAAATACAGCACCATGCATTGTTAGCAGCTGCCAGTAGCCTTCAGCCAGTTTGGATCGAAGACATTCTGCCCTTTTTGGAAGTTGAGAATATGCAGAAAACTGCGATTCATGCACTCAGTTTGTATGATATCCGGTTTTATACTCATCTGCCGCCCAGCTTGTTTAAGGCCGAAAAGGAGGTGGCTACCCTGCGAAAAATTCCCAGTGTCCTGGAAATCCTGGGAAACCAACAATCAATATTGTACCTCTTTGAGTTGCTGGAGCATGAGGACCTGGGGGTCCAACTGGCTTCGCTGAAAGCCCTGAATACGCTCAAAAAGAATTTCCCTTATCTTCGATTTGATGAGAAGGAGGTGATCTCCCGGATTCTGGACGAGGCTCGTTTGTATCGGGAGAGTCTTTCTGTGATGTATGTGCAGCGAAACTTATCTGGTGGGAAAGAGCCTGTTAAGCAAGCTCGTGAAAGCCTGATTGCTTTACTGGAGAGACGGCTTGATGGTAGGCTGGAGCGAATTTTCAGATTATTGGGCTTGAAATACCCTCCTGATGATATGATTTCTGTTTATCAAAGAATCCAGCAAGGTGACCTGGAAAAGCGTATCATGTCAGTAGAGTTTCTGGACAACCTGCTGGAGAGCAGGCTGAAGTCGATGCTAATCCCCATAGTAGAAACTGCAATGATGGATGTGGTATCTGAAAAAACCATCCGCAAATTAAACATGGACATCCCCGATGAGCGGAAGTGCTGTGAACTCCTTTTGCACAGAAGAGATATCCGCCTGAAGATGGCGGTTTTTTATCTGATTATACAACTTCGTGATCCTCAGTATATATCCCTGATAGCGCCTTATCTGGAAGATAAAAGCCCTCGGGTTCGGGACTTTGCACAACAGGCCTATTCGGCTATTACTCCTGCATAGTTGCTATCAGATAAGAATAGTCCACGTGGGGATTCTCCCAATTGGGGATGCCTCCTCACGTGGACTGAGTTGCTTAGAGTTGTTCGGTATTAGGGGGCTGAACGAATAGCCCGATCTATAGATGCTGCCAGGGCAAAGTGATCATTAGCGGAGTTTTTGCGAAGGACATTAGACATGAGCGATACCAGATAAGTAGCCCCATCCGGATGTTCCACAATGGCTACCGAATTCATATAATTGAAAACGTTCCCCATATATTTGCCACAACCTGTCCCGGAATTGGGGTCGCATTTGTATAAACTGCCTGATTTGAAATAGACAGAGGCCTCGGTCAGGACTGAAGAAGCAGCATAGCGAATCCGTCTGTCGGTCATATACATCAGTCGTTTGATTTCGAGGCTGGAAGCCGGATCTACTACGGTTCCTTTTTCCAGTGCAATGAGAAATTTCATCAACCCATTGGG
>CAYGTH010000028.1:0-29551 GCA_964352745.1 uncultured Bacteroidia bacterium | reverse complement strand
CATACGTTCCTTTTCCATTGGGCTTCCGTTTCATGAGGACCTCGGTAAAAGCCGATGAAAACAATGCATTTTCCGCTACCTCAGCAGATTGCCAACTATCATCCCGAACGATTAATTCAAAAGAGTCACCGATGGACTCAAATCTTCGGTTAGGGCCCCACTCCCAAATGGGTTTAGCACTTCCTTCGCGCATCAGCGCATATTTATATTCAAAGGTTCCAATTTGGCTATCAGGGACAACCAGTTCGGCATGCCAGTTCCCCTCCCTATAATTCATACTCACTCCTGAATCAATATCCCAGTTGCCAAGTTCGGGAATGGAACCACTTAAGCGGAGGCTTTCTCCCCAATTTGTAAAGTATTCAATCTTAAATCGTACTATCATGAAACCCACTGATTATTACCACTAAAAAAACCTAACACCCTCGCTGATGAGGCTCGCTGACGGATTACCCAGACGATTCACCTCTTACACAAGCGAATTATGCCATAAAATTAACACGAATACACTTGCCATTTTGCATGATGTTTCAATCTTTCTGGAATTACCAAAAATACCCCACTACAATTGCTGTTACCAGCAATAGCAAAACAGATAAATAGCGATAGTTCAGGTACCAGGGCAATGCTTTTAGCTCTTCTGTCTCTGCTGTGAATATTTCTTTCCGCCAAGTGTATTGCCCCACCACCTCTTCGCCTGGAGGGTCAGTAAGCAAACTTACTACTACATTGATAATCATACAGATAAGCAGGAGATATACCGTTGTATGCAAGAAGTGGAATCGATTCAGGAAGGCAAAAAACGTATTAGGTGCAATCCCATCTGCTACTGCACCATCCACATGGACAGCAGCAATGAATAGAATAACGCCAATCACAAAGCCACATATCAAACTCACAAAAGCCCCTGTAGCATTTGCCCGACGCCAAAATAAACCCAGGATAAACACAGAAGCAACCGGAGGCGCAATGTAAGAAAGGATGATTTGCAGGTATTCCCACAAGGAATTCCAGCGCTCAATTTGCGGTGCCCATGCTGAAGCAAGCAGAACCAGGACCAAGGTCGAAATTTGCCCGGCACGCACCAGCTGCTTACTGGTCATCTCAGGCCGAAGCTTAACGATGAAGTCCATCGTAATCAGGGTAGAAGCTGAGTTAAACGTGGCCGAGACGGATGACATCATAGCGGCTAACAAGCCTGCCAACACAAGTCCCAATAATCCCTTTGGCAATAAATCAAATAACAGGAGTGGATAAGTAGCATTCGGACAATCTGCCAAATCGGCACACATGGTTCCATCTGGCAAGGCATAATTCATTGCACTCAGGTCAAAATCGCCATAGATCAAAATGGCCAATGTGCCGGGAAGGACCATGAAAAATATAACGGGTAGTTTTAGCAATCCTGCAAACAAGGCGCCCCAACGACCGTGATTAAGGTCTTTGGCTCCCAGTACGCGCTGTACCATAAACTGATTATTTGCCCAAAAATAGAATCCCAAAATAGGCGCCCCAAATACAAGGCCTGTCCAGGGCATGAAGCTATCGCCTCCAGTACCCATAAGGAAGTTTGCCCAGCCATCCCCTGTCGGTCTCCATAGGCTCAACACATCACTTGCGTCCTGAAGTCCCTTTTCCGCAAAAGCGCCTGCAGCCCCCATACTATTCAACCCATCAATCATACCTGCCCACCCTCCTACTCTACCAAAGGCAAAGAAGGTCAGCAGAACAGAGCCCAGCAACAGGAGTACTGCCTGCACCACCTCAGTATGTATTACCGAATTCAAGCCACCCGGAATGGTGTAAGCACCCGCTGAAAAGGCAAGGATAACGATAATCGCAACAGTGGGAATCTCTGGAAACATCAGTTTCAGAATTATATTTCCTACATACAAACCAGCAGCTGTATCCAGGATTACATTTCCGATGATTGTGATAAAGGAAAAATAATAGCGGGATCGACTGTCAAACCTCCGTTCCAGGAATTCCGGCATTGTATAAACCCGGGATTGCAGGTAAAATGGCATAAAGAAAATGGCAAAAAACACCAGTACTACCGCTGCCAGCCATTCATAATTATAAACATGGGTGTCAGTTTGATAGGCCGAACTGGCGAGTCCCACAAGTGTGGAACTGGAAATATTTGCAGCAAACAAGGAAATCCCCACAATCGGCCAGGTCATACTCCTCCCCGCAAGAAAATAATCTTCCGAGCTGTTTCGCTTAGCATGATACAATCCATATCCAATGATCAAGACGCCGTAAAGCAGCATCACAATCACATCAAGTGTAGTTAAACTAAATGTGTCCATAGCAAGTGTAGTAAGGGCCCTGGATTATCTATATAGGAGGGGCATAGGGCTCAATTTGAGGATTTTTTTATAAAAAACAAGGTCTGCGGAAAGAGCCTGGGCTTCGTAATCGATTACGAAGCCCAACTTTTTCAATTTTTATGCATTTCATGAATTTCCTACCCTACCTATTGAGCTGCAGCCTGGGGCTTTCGGGTTTCGATATGGGCCATAACAAAGTCACCTACTCTCTTCCCCTGGCTCACTCCATTATCAATTGCGGGCATATAATGAATACCGCCATACAGTCGGCTGACAGCAGCTTCAGCCGCAGCATCTTTAAACGAATTGAACGAGCGGGCAGGGAGGCCAAACTCCATCTCTGTCGTATCCAGAAAAGAGAAAGAATCTCCATACAAGCTACTCAAGGCAGTCGCTGCAGCAGTCGAAATTACACTATGGCCACTCGTATATTCCGGAAAGGGCGGTGTCTGTAATAGCGGAAGCCAGTTCTCATCAATGTGTTCATTAATCACTGTTTCGGGTCGGATAAGATTGGAACGGTATTTTTCATCCCAACAACTAATAAAAGCATCGGCCAGGGCAATGGAAGTAAGGGCATAGGCTTCAGCCGTCTCCATCAAACTTGATTCCGACTGCTTAGCAGCAATCATGGCAATTCCCATCCAATGCCCGCCAGGTGTGATTTTTTTAGTCGCATACATCACATGCCCCTGGGTATGCATCACAAACGGGTTGCAGTCCCAGAATTTGGCAATTTCTGTTTGTTCTTCCGAAAGGCTATTTCCGACATCGTAGACTTCCATTAGCTCCTCGCGAAAGGTACTACCTTCAGCCATGTCGAATGCTGTAGGCGGAACGGGAATAAACTGAGTCGCAGAATCTATCACAAAAGGGCGCAACTGATTCCAGTGCGGCTCAATGGCATCGATATAAGCAGGCGGTGTGGGTTTCCAGCGGTCTGCTTCATTATTTACGGTATAGCGAGGAAAGGTCCGGGTTTGCTTGTAGTTATCCCTATCTGCCCAGGCGAGGATGTGTGCCGCTACCGCTTCGCCATAGGCAATGGATCGTTCTCTCACTGCTGAAGGAACCCCAATTTCCTTAAACTCTTTTGCAAGCTGGTTCTCAAAATGTACAATCGAATCTTCGGAGAAAACCAGGGCCTTGCCTACTGTAAGGAATGCATGAGTTGAGGCAATCGGAAAACAATATTCTTTCCCAGCCTCTGGAGCCGGGACAGGCGTGAGTCCTTTCAATTGCCCTGCAAATGACCGGTGCGATTGACTGGTAGAAGCCAGCGTTTCATAAGCTGCAATACACGGATACGCATACACCCTGCTAGCTACAGGAGGGGAAAAGATGTCATATACAATCACGTCGCTTAATTGCTTCAATGACCTTCTTAAGAATTCAGGGTTCTCGGCTTTAGGGCCATATACCTCTGGAGGTGTTGAGCAGTTCAGGCTGAATAGCAAAAGAATTGCGAAGCCCAAACTCCCACCTAATCGAACTAATTTCATCATCTACTGTTTACTGTGCGAATAATTAAAGGACAAAATTACGAAAAGGATTCATTAAATATCACAAGCCTGTTTTCGATTCCCCTGATTGATATTCTTGTTTTTTGAATAAAATTAGTTATTTGTTATTCTGACTCAAGAGATATCTTGATTTGCATTTCGCAACCTACTCCTTTATGAAACTATATTCGTCCCTCCTGCTGGCAAGTCTATTGCTATTGTTAACTCACTGTAGCCCCTCTTCAAATACAGATACAGCAGATGTCCAGGAGCCTAAGATTCCTACGGCCCTCCCCATGAACCCAATAGCGCTTGATGACCTAAGCGCATTTCAGGAAACGGGAACGAACTGGCAAATTGTAGCGCAGGTGCGCGGAGATTACCAACAAGTAAATGACTTCAGTACCCAACCGGGTACAGGTGTTCTGGTAAACCGGGTTTCAGACGAGGCCAAAGCCAATCTATTCACCCGAATGGAGCACGAAGACCTTGATCTGGAGGTCGAGTTCTTAATGCCCAAAGGCTCAAATTCTGGCATCTATTTCCAGGGAAGATATGAAATCCAACTTTTTGATAGCTGGGGGAAGGAACAGCCTTCGCACGCTGATTGCGGAGGAATCTACCAGCGTTGGGATCCAACGCGGCCTGAAGGAAAAGAAGGATATGAGGGCCATCCCCCATCCGTGAATGCCAGCAAAGCACCTGGCTTATGGCAAAATTTCCGGATTAAGTTTATTGCGCCCCGCTTTGATCAGTCAGGCGCGAAGATCTCAAATGCCCGTTTTGATGAAGTCTGGCACAATGGGATTCTGGTACATGAAGCAGTAGAGGTACTAGGCCCAACCCGGTCAGCGGCCTTTGATAACGAGGTGAGTCATGGCCCGCTCATGATCCAGGGAGACCACGGCCCGGTAGCCTTGCGAAACATTAGCTATAAGTCTTATGGAAATGACAGTCTTCGCCTGGAAAACCTCACCTACAAACTTTACTCGGGGTCGGCAGATCACATTCCCTCTTTTGATACCCTTACCTTTGTAAAAGAGGGAAAAACACCCTTTATTGAGGTGGAAAGCGCAAGTGATCTCCTTGATCATTATGCAATAGCCTATACCGGCACATTGCACGTACCGACAAGTGGAGATTACTTCCTCAAAACAGCAATAGATGACGGAGGCGATTTATATATAGACGATTCACTTGTTGTGCATAACCAGGGAGATCCGGGCAGGGGGCAAATGGCCACCATCTTACCCCTGGAAGCGGGAGAACATGCCTTCCGTCTCACTTATTATCAGGAAGTCTGGTCGGCAAATTTACAGGTTTTTTATGAAGGGCCTGGAATAAAATACCAGAAGCTTGCTGCGCCGCCTGCCGAAGCGCCCCCCCCTCCTCCGCAACCGATAACCGTACAAGCTTCGGAATTAGCAGAAATGGTCAGGGGATTTGTTATGTACAAAGGCGAAAAACGAACCCATGTGATTTCCGTTGGAGACCCGGAAAAGGTACATTACAGCTACGATTTGAATGAGGCCTCACTCCTCAGTTGCTGGCGCGGGGGGTTTGCCGACGTTACCAAAATGTGGTATCGTCGTGGGTTTGATCAATTGCTACTCCCAATGAATAGCGCGATCGAATTAACTGCGGGAATCCCTATCGCCCAATTGGCAAATGCCTCCTCCGCATGGCCTACCGAAGTACCGGAATCTTTTGCCTCCATAGGCTATCGAATCGGGGAGGAAGGGAGGCCTGTTTTCCAGTTTGAATACGGAACGCTCACGATAACAGACCATCTCCAACCCGCCGAAAGTGGCAAACAACTCAAGCGGACCCTCACGATTACGGGTTCGGACTCACAACCCAATACCTGGGTCCGTCTCGCTGCCGGAGAATTCATTGAGCAATTAGATAATGGACTCTATCGCATCGATGGGAATTATTACCTGGACTTCCCCGAGGGGAATATTCAAACCAGAACCTCAGGAAATCAGCAGGAACTCCTTGTTCCAGTACTCACCAACTCTTCTCAAACTCTCTTAACCTACTCGTTGCTATGGTAAGATTATATATATGGACAGGCTTCGTATTGTGCTATCTGTTATTTTATGGAAACCTGTTTGCACAATTAGATGCTCCTAAGGCAGAGAGCCAATTTTATCAAATCAAAAAAGTTCCTATTCCAGATCATGTGATATTGGAAGTTGGAGGACTGGCATTTAATGACCAGGGAGAATTAGCCGTTAGTACACGACGGGGAGAAATCTGGAAAATATCTGACCCCAGCAGTACAAAGCCTGGCTATACCCGATTTGCTCACGGCCTCCACGAACCACTTGGGCTTGCCTTTAGAAAGGGTACCTATTACCTTTCGCAGCGAGGAGAACTGACCAAAATCAATGATACTGATGGTGATGGAAAAGCTGATTTGTATGAGCCAATTTATATCTGGCCCCTGGCAGGCAATTATCACGAATACTCTTACGGCCCAAAATTTCTACCCAATGGCGATATGCTCGTCACCCTCAATTTAGGTTGGATCGGCAGGGGGGCAAGTCTCTCCAAATGGCGAGGATGGATGCTCAAAATCAATCCGGAGGGAGCAATGACCCCTATCGCTACCGGCATGCGTTCTCCTGCTGGATTTAACCTGAATGAAAAAGGCGACATTTTTTATGCGGAAAATCAGGGCGACTGGGTAGGTTCAGGTAGAATGACGCATGTTGAATCAGGAGATTTTGTGGGTAATCCGGAAGGATTGAAGTGGACTCACCTTCCCGGCTCACCGATCAAACTCACCTTCGATGACATTCAGGATTCTCTGGGATATACCTTGTTTGAATATGCAAAGATTCACCCGGAAATCAAGCCCCCTTCCGTATGGTTTCCCCATACCCTCATGGGCATTTCCACCTCAGACATCCTCATTCTTGACTCCAAACACCCTTTTGGCCCCTTTGAAGGGCAAATGCTCGTTGGGGATCAGGGACACAGCAAACTCATGCGGGTGTTTCAAGAGGAAATAGACGGGGTTTATCAGGGGATATGTTTCCCTTTTGTTTCGGGATTCTCCTCTGGGATCCTTCGACTGGAATGGGGTCCTGACAATTCCATATATGCCGGCATGACCAGCAGGGGCTGGTCTTCTACCGGGCGGGAGCCATATGGCCTTGAGCGCTTGGTCTGGAGTGGGAAAACTCCGTTTGAAATGAAGGCAGTCCGTGTCATGTCAGATGGCTTTGAGATTGAATTTACCACACCTGTTGACCGGGGAACTGCTGCAAATCCCGCTTCGTATTCTATAACAGATTTCACCTACCGGTATCACCATATCTACGGCAGCCCCCCTATAGAAACTGAAACCCGAACGATTTACAAGGTAGAGGTGTCTCAGGATGGTCTTAAAAGTCGATTATATGTAGAAGGACTCCGGGAAGGATTTGTGAATGAAATTAAAGCAGAAGGCATCCGGTCATCAGCAGGCAAAAATTTACTTCATTCGACAGGATACTACACGCTAAATGTGATTCCTGGAGGAGGCGATCATAGCACCCATGCTTCTTCGAATACGGTAAGCGGTACTCAGTCAGGAACTTCTCCAAAGCGGATTCCCGAGATGCCCACTAATTGGACAAGTGGCCCGGATCAGACAATTACCCTCAGTACGCAACCCGGCTTAAAATATGACATATCCGAGATCCAGGTGAAGGCAGGCAGCAAGGTCAAACTCACTTTCAATAATAATGATGACATGCTTCACAACCTCATCATTACCCGCCCGGGACAAGCAAGTAAAATAGGAGAAATGGCAGCCCAAATGGGATTGACCGGGGAGGAAAAAGGGTATGTACCTGATAACGAAGCCGTCATCACACATACCATTCTGTTGCAGCCTCACACCTCTGATAATATTTTTTTTACCGCCCCAAAAGAGCCGGGGGTATATGAATACGTATGCACCTTTCCCGGACATTACCTTTCAATGCGGGGCGTGATACGAGTAAAATTATAGGTTCCTATTTTCCCAATACTTTGATCAGCATTCCTTTTTTGACTGTATCAGTCAGCTCCATCCCGTTCAGGATAGATAAGGTTTCGAGTTTATCTTGTGGCATCCCAAAGGATCGCAAGGTGCTATCAAGGCTTCCATCTTTTGTTACTGTTTTGATTCGGATGCGATCAGGGGTCACATTTATTTTAGCGGGGTCGCTCAGTGAATTAAAACTCCGCATAGACTGAGAGAAATAAGGCATGTACCTACTGAAGTCCGGATATTTTGCCAATCCATGAAAGGCAAATACCATATCGTTATACATGATAAAATAGCTCATAATCCGCACAGTTGGCGTTTGACCTGCCCGGGTGGGGGCTTGCTGAGTCGGGTCACCTGATGGTCCTGTTGGCCCTGAGGGAGAAGAAGGCGAAGTTCCCCCACCTGTATTAGTACCCGACTTTGTAGGATCACCTGTCGGGCGACCACCTGTTGTTGGAGAGGTAGTAGTTCCCCCTGTCGTACTTGTGTTTCCCTTGCCGGCGGTGCCGCTTGTGCCTGGGCCTGAACCCGTCGTTTTTCCAGGCTGCTTGGTTTCTACCTTGGCTCCTGCTCCCCCAACAGAATTTTGTCCTGGCCTAACAGCCTGAGAAGTGGCACCCTGCGCTTGCTGGGTTTCAGGATACTGATCAGAAGTGATCACCATTGTCTGAAATCCGTTTACCGTAATATTCTGCGAATTCACTAAATCCAGTTTATTATCAGCAACAAATTTCTGAGCGGATTCCTGAAGGGTTTTCCCTTGCCCCAGGGTGAACATCATCAGAGCCTCCCCATTCTCAGGTGCCATTTGTACTTGCTGCGGAGAGTTAACCGTTTTCCAATTACGGGGCACCTTGTATTGGAATTTCATTTCCGGATGATAAAACTGGTCATTCTCCACATATCCCTGGCGAGGATCTTCTCCATATATAATTCCATCAATCATTCGCAGGTATGAATCCCGGTTTACCGCCAGGTTAGTAGCGCCTGTTTTAGCTTGCCACTGTGTTGTGTATTCCCCTACTTTCTGGAAGCGGTCAACAGGATCTGGGTGAGTAGACATGAAAGTCGGAAGTCGTTCTCCACCGCCAGACAAACGCCCCAGGGTATTGAAAAAATTCGCCATATGATGAGAATCGTACCCAATCTTAGTAGAGTACTCAACCCCCAGCCGGTCTGACTGACTTTCATGATCCCGTCCAAACTTCAGCAACATCATTTGCATTCCACTATTGGCCATTTCTGCATAAGGCCTAAAATCTTCCACCAGCACTACCCCGGCGACAAGTCCTACCTGGGCGAGGACAGAATTGGTGTATTGCTTTGCTGAGTGGCGAGCTGTAACATGGCCAATCTCATGCCCCAGCACTCCTGCAAATTCAGCTTCATTATTGAAGTGCGCCATTATGCCTCGGGTAAAATAGACGTAGCCTCCCGGGACCGCAAATGCATTTACAACAGGAGAATCCAAAACCCTGAAATTAAATTCCATATCTGGCGTATGCGAAACCTTCGCCATTGCAGAACCTTTTTCATTGATAAAGGTCTGAAGCTTTTCATCCTGATACATCCCAAAGCTATTTACAATTCCAGGGTCAGATTGTTTTCCTAGCGAAAGCTCCTGCTGCCGGGACATCAGGGAGAGTTCTTTTTTGCCCGTTACCGGATTTACAGAGCAAGATGCAATCGTGCAAACCAGCAGAACGGCATATCCGATTCGAGTTGCTATTTTTTTCATGTCGGTTGGGTATTAAAAATATAATTGTGCCCTCAAAAGGAAAGGTAGAAAAATAATAAAAGGGACACAAACGGGACTTCCGCATTGGGACTGTGAAAACACAAAGATGTCACACGCCCTGTTTTTCACACCTTAATTAATTAATCAATTGTACAATATTCAATATTATACCAAATCGGTATTTTACGACTTTTATACTTCCTGCCCAAGGGCCAAAATTCACCCTTCAGCCCTAAAAACTAACCAAATCAGCAAAATCCTTACATAAGACCCTGGCAAGTTATCGATCTTTATAGCTGAATCAGGCAATCATCTATTCTTACATAACACTCCTGATTCCTTCTATTTCTACAAAAAACAAGGTCAACATACTTACTATGGTTACATTTCAACAAAATAGTTTTCTCCGATCTTACATTCCCTGGCACTCAAAAATGGTGAGTCGGTTAAGTCTTCTGGTTTTCGGCATGATTCTAACAACCTTCTCTACTAAAGCACAAACCTTCACCAATGTAGCTACCGCAGGTGGAGCGGGTTCATCGCTTGCCATCCCAGGCGACAAAGATGGAGGGTTTGCCTGGGGCGACATTAACCAGGATGGGTGTTTGGATTTGGTTGTTAATACAGACAACAGTACAGGGCGCTCGAGAATCCTCATTGCGGATTGCAGTGATCCCAACAACCCGACTTTTAGCGATCAGACAAGCAGCTTATGTAGTGCATTATTGAGCAATACACTTGAAAGGTGTGCTTTACTTGCAGACGTTAATCACGATGGCGTATTAGATCTTGCCCGCAATACCTCAACCAGACTAGAAATATATATTAACAGAGGATCTGCCGAAGCCTTCCAATTTGGAATAGGTGCCTCTCATACTCCCAACTTTGTACTCAGGACTGGCAGCGTGTCTAATCCTGCTTCAGGCGACATTCCGGGAGGAACCAATACAGAGGGCCTTGGGTTTATAGATTATGATGGAGATGGAGACCTCGACCTTTTGATTGAGAATCATAATTATGGTATCGACATGTATGCCAATGATGGCGCGGGGAATTTTACCTATGTAAATCCTGCCACTATTGGATTACCCACAACCGCTACTACAGGAGATTATGCCAGTTGTGTGGATTTTGACAACGACGGATGGGTGGACATTCTCGCCCGCAAAGAAAATCAAACCGATCTATATCGGAATGTCAATGGAGTATTTGCAACGGGTATAGAAACAGGGCAAGCCGATAATAATGATAAGGGAGGGACTCTCTTTGCAGATTTTGATAATGATGGTGATTTTGATTTTTACTGGTCCGAAAATGGAACGGATCAAATTTGGCTTCAGGACGGCGTAGGTTCCGGCACGTTCAGTCCTACTCAACCCTCCGGCTCATCCAATAACTGGGGAGAACCCTGGATTTCCGCTGGGATTTCCGCCCCTAATAATACTGATGGCTGCGCGGTTGGGGACGTTAATAATGATGGAAAAATCGATCTGATTATAGGCGGAAATTCCGGAACGGGTTATCTCTTTATCAATAATACCCCTATAGGAGGCAGCCTGTCTTTTACACGGGATAATAAGGGCATCAATTTTAATGGCAACACAGAAGGGATGGCCTTTGCAGACTATGACAATGATGGAGATTTGGATTTGTACGTCAACATCAAAAATGGGGACAACCAGCTTTGGCGAAATAGTCTGACCGGTGCAAGTGCATCCAGCTTCCTCTTTGTAGAGCCGCGCGTGGATCTGGGAGGCGGAATAAGTCGCGCTGCTGTTGGTGCAAATGTGATTATCAGAGATTGCAATAGCGATGCCCTTACAGGCCTGCGAGAGGTACCAACCAGCACAGGACATGGCACAAGTCCTCCGACCAAAGTACACTTTGGGTTGCCGGATGGAAATGCGGAAACCTATATGATTCAAGTAGACTTTGTTTCCAAAGCCGGTACCCGCACAACTGTACGCCAACTCTTCACCCCCAATAGTGCTGCCGACCAAACGATTACGATCAACGATACCGATATTATAGGCCCTGTTATTTGCGGAACCTTCCCAGTCGAATTGCTGGACTTCTCCGCTATTCAGGAGGAATTAGATGCGGTAATCCAATGGAGTACTGCCTCTGAAAGTAATAGCTCACACTTTGTGATTGAGCGTAGCATAGACGGAGAGATTTTCGAGTCCGTTTCAGATAATATTCCGGCTGCAGGCAACAGCTCCTCGACTCTTTCCTATCAATTTGTCGATACAGATATCGCAAAAATGGGCGTAGCTGTTTTTCAGTACCGCCTCAAGCAAATTGACCTCGATGGCGCCTACACATACAGCGACCTGGAGATTCTGACAGTTGCCGCCTCCTCCTCTTTGTATATTTCTGCTTTTCCAAATCCCGCCGTACACGAACTCACATTGAGTATCCGATCTCTTACCAGCCAGCAAGTAACCTGGAGATTGATAGACCCAGTAGGCCGGGAAGTGAAAAAAGGAAAACTATCCAATGTGGTAGAGCGTTACGACACCTCGATTTCTGTTGAAGACCTAAGCCCGGGATTGTACTTCCTTCAGGTAGAAGGGGAGTCTCAAAGTGAAAGTGTTCGGATTTTAATTCGCAAGTAAATATACTTTACCCATAAATAGGATCGTGCGGAAAGCCTACTTTGGCCTTCCGCACGATTGACGTTTACAAAAATGATCCAATGTTGAAGCAGTCATGTTTTCGGAAGTCGCCAACAATTCATAATTTACCCTTACTGGTAAATTATTTTTTATCTCCTACATGAAAACTGCCTGTGCTTACTTTGTCCATTCGGCAACCCTGGGGTTAGCCATATTGATAACTCTCTTAACCTGGATAACTCCGATTTCTGCACAAATCAGGCAGGTCTCTGTATTCCCCGCCGATGACACCGTCTCCCTACCTGGTCCTATTTTACTCAAGAAACGCCAAACCTATTTTCCTAAAAATGCTACTTTCACTCATTCCCGTACCCATGATGGGCGAAAAAAAAACCTTTCCAGGCAAATAGACCTCATTAGTGCCTTAGCAGACAGCAGCAACTGGCTATTGACTTTTGGAAGCTGGGATAGTATCGCCCTATCGCTCACCTCGGCACTGTCAGAAGAAACGCATATTTATTATAGTGGGCACTTCGTATCAGGAAAAGACAAGTCCTCCTTTCAGAAAATCATCTATCCAACAGCTACTCATCTCAGGATGGGGTATCGCAATCAAGTGGCATTCACCATTGCCCCATATGACAGCCTAAGCCTACTCATTGATGCCCGGCAGTCATCTGGCTTACCGCTCATAAACTCCATGGAACTCATTCCCCTCGAGCAAGTGGTGCCCAATGCCTTTGGGGTGCATATGATGATTCAAATGCTATTTATGGGAGCCGTCTTTGCCCTGATGATCTATCATTTAATGCTTTTTACGACAACCAGTGGTAAAGCCTATCTCTTTTTTTGCCTGTATATGGCCAGCATTATTCTTCACACATTGGATTATAATGGCCTCCTGTCAGAAGTACTTATCTTTAATACCCCTGCCCTTCGGCCCTACTTTAAAGCATTGGCAGATAATGGAATTTCAATTTTTTACATGTTGCTCTTTCGCGTATTTCTGGATACGCAACAGCAGTACCCCGGCTGGGATAAATGGATCAGGCTAACCATAAAAGGATTAGTTGCCTATTTGGTAATTACCATTTTATGGATAATGTCAGGTGGTAATCTGCTTCATATTATGATTGGAAATATCATCGCCAGCTTCATCCCCATCCTTTTGATTGTTACAATGGCAAGAACACTTATTCACAAAGGAGGTTCGGCGGCGATGTATTTTCTGACAGGGACAGGATTTCTGGTCCTGGGCAATGTTATCAATACCGTATTTCTGGGCTACGGATTGGATGAACCCACCCTGTTCGGGGTGCTCGATCGAGTCCAATTTATACAAGCGGGCGCTTTTCTTCAGGTGATTTTCTTTTCTGTTGGCCTGGGCATCAGACATCGGGAGACAGAGTTACAGCGGCATGAAGCTACCCGTTTGAATGAAGTTAAATCCCAGTTTATTGCAAACCTTTCGCATGAATTCAGAACTCCCCTCACGCTGATCATCAATCCCATTTCTTACCTATTGGAGAGTCGACTGGAACAAGATGTTAGAGAGTCTTTGCAACTAGTCCAGCGGCACGCATCCCGGCTTCTGGTCCTGATTAACCAGTTGCTGGATCTTTCCAAACTGGAGGCCGGCCAGGTGCACTTACGAGTAGAGGAGATGGACTTAGTGCCCTATCTCCGGCTTCAGATTGCCTCTTTTCAGTCCCTGGCCCAGTCTAAAAAGATCGATATTCAATATCATCCGGAAATGGATACCTGCATGGCCTGGGCGGATCCTGATAAAATCGAAAAAGTAGTGAATAACCTGCTCCATAATGCCATAAAATTCACCCCGGATGGAGGGCGAATCCGGATTGGGCTACAGCAAGGGAATTATAAGATCAGGATAATCATAACAGATAGTGGTCCTGGTATCCCCAAGTCTGCTCTCCCTCACATATTTGATCGGTTCTATCAGGTCAATAGCGACTTAGGAGGCAAGCCAGCGGGCGCGGGAATAGGGCTCGCGTTTAGCCAGGAATTGATGATTATGCATCAGGGAGATATACGCGTAACCCAAACCGGGAAATCGGGCACAACCTTTCAGATAAGCTTACTCCTCGGAAAAGCACACTTTCAAGCAGCAGAATTTGCCGAAGAACCTAACCTCAGGGTTACGCAAACGCAAGACTTTGGGTATTCACATTCAGAGAAACCCAACGCTGAGCCAGCCGAAACCAATCAGCTCCCCCCCCAGATATTAATCATAGAAGACAATCAGGATCTTCGACAGCACCTTATTCAGATTATTCAACCTCAATTTCGGGTAATAGAAGCCCCAAATGGGGAATTAGGGTGTGAATTGGCTACCGAAATCCTGCCGGACCTGATAATCAGCGACGTCATGATGCCAGGAATGGATGGTTTTGCTTTGTGTAAAAAGCTAAAACAAGACGAACGAACCAGCCATATTCCCATCATTCTACTGACAGCACGCGCCAATCAACAGGATAAAATACAGGGTTTGAGTACAGGTGCTGATGATTATATCGTAAAGCCTTTTGACTTTCAGGAATTATTAGCCCGGGTACATAATCTGATTGAGCAGCGCAAAAAACTACAGGCCTTCCACAATAAGTGGATTGGGCCCAATGAAATCGTAAAGTCGGACCAGCTCCCAAGGGATTTGACCTTCATGAATCAGATCAAGCAGATTATGCAGGATCATTTTCATGATCCCGAGTTTAACGTTGAGCAGTTTGCTGAGCTGGCAGTCATTAATCGCAGGCAACTCAACCGGAAAGCCAGAGCGCTCTTTGGTCAGGCACCCAGTGACTTAATCCGGGAATATCGACTCAAAAAGGCTGCTCTCATGCTGGTAGAAGGCACTGGAAATGTTACTGAAGTATGTTACGCTGTTGGCTTCAATAATCCCGGGCATTTTTCCAGGCTCTTCAAAGATGCTTTTGGAATGTTGCCTTCTGACTATCCCAATGGTTCATAATCGACAAAAAATCTTGAATTGTCCCATTCAGCACACCTTTTGTCCCAAATAGGAAAGCGCAAAGCATATCCGTTCCCTATTATTGTAAGGTTACCTGGATAGCATGTGACCGGGATCAGGTTAGCATGTATTACATAATTTCTTACGCTATTAGGGAAAGCGTTTCTGCACCGTTCCCCCCAGGTCACTGGGGGGACGGTTGCAGAGTTTTCATAAAATAGCCCTCTAGCCTGCCCAATCCGCCATGTATTCAATTGCCTTTTGAAATACATTTTCGGGTGTGTAGCCAAATTTTTCATCCAAAACAGTATAGGGCGCTGAATACCCAAAGTGTTGCATACCTATCACTTTCCCAAATGGCCCGACCAGTCCCTGAAGGGTAACGGGCAAACCGGCTGTCAGCCCCATAACCGGCACGCCGGAGGGGATTACAGATTCCTGATAGCTTCTATCTTGTTCCCGGAACACGCCTTCCGAGGGAGCGGAGACGACTTGTACCCTGAGCCCTTTTTCAGCACTTAGTTTTGCAGCCCCTGCAATTAAGGTCGAGACTTCAGAGCCATTAGCGACCAGGACGATGTCTGGCTTACCTGAAACGGCTTGTGCCACATACGCTCCTTTCAGGGCTTGATGTGCATCCGTATATCGATCTGAACCCTCCAGGGCAGGAATATCCTGAATATTCTGACGAGAAAGAATCAGCCCGGAAGGGCATTCTGTATTTTCGAGCGCCATTTTCCAGGCCACGGTGGTTTCATGTCCGTCTGCCGGGCGCAAGGCGAGGAAACTCCGCTTGTGAGAGTGATTCTTCAATTGTTCCAATAAGCGAATCTGCGCTTCCTGCTCAATAGGTTGGTGAGTAGGCCCATCTTCTCCCACCCGAAAAGCATCGTGTGTCCAGACATATTTCACGGGCAATTCCATCAATGCCGCCAGTCGGATTGCCGGCTTCATAAAGTCAGAAAACACAAAAAAAGTGGCACAGACAGGAATTACCCCGCCATGAAGTGCCATACCATTGCAAATAGCTGCCATTGTTAACTCAGCTACCCCTGCCTGTAAAAAGGAACCTGAAAAATCTCCCCGCTTGAAAGGCTGGGTTTCTTTCAGGAAAGCATCTGTTTTATCACTATTCGACAAATCTGCCGAGCAGACAATCATGTTGCCGACTTCATGTGCAAAGGTCTTCAAAACGGTACCAGAAGCATTTCGGGTAGCGCTATTGGGTTTCTGCTCAATTTTGGCAAAATCAACTTGTGGCGCGGCACCTGACAGGTAAGTAGTAAGTGTTTTTGCGAGCTGCGGATTAGCGGCTTCCCACTCAGTCTGGCTTGCCTTTTTTGCTGCCACCAATTTACGCTTGTGCTCATTTACGGTAGCATACAGATCCGCAACATCTTGTGGGATCACAAATGGGTTTTCAGGATCTCCCCCCAGATTGCGGATTGTTTTTTCAAAAGAAGCTCCCGCTTTACTCAGCGGCATGCCATGAGTTTCCACCTCTCCCTCAAAACTATCTCCGGCTTCAGTTTTCGCACCTTTTCCCATCAGGGTTTTTCCAATGATCAAAAAGGGCTTCTCCGTTTCCGATTGAGCCTCCCGGAGTGCTTTTCGAATTTGATCATGGTCATTTCCATCGATCGTTACGACCCGCCATCCCACAGCTTCATACTTCATTGCTGTATCCTCATTCATCACATCCTTCGTCTCAGAAGAAAGCTGAATGTCATTGGAATCATAAAACATGACCAGGTTACTCAATCCCAGAAACCCAGCAATCCGGGCAGCTCCTTGAGAAATTTCTTCCTGGATTCCGCCATCCGAGATGTAGGTATAGGTCTTATGGTTCATCCATTCCCCAAATCGATCACACAAAAACCGCTCAGCGATGGCAGCTCCTACTGCATTCGTATGTCCTTGCCCCAACGGACCGGACGTATTTTCAACCCCCCGGGCAAAATCTTTTTCAGGATGGCCAGGGGTAACACTTCCCCACTGCCTGAAGTTGGCAAGATCCTCCATACTATAATGTCCTACCAAAGCCAATTGGGAATACAACATCGGCGACATGTGTCCGGGATCTAAAAAAAACCGATCTCGCAGGGGCCAGGTTGCATCATCGGGATCGTAAGTTAGAAATTCAGAAAACAGGATATGTACAAAATCTGCACCTCCCATCGCTCCGCCCGGGTGTCCGGATTTGGCCTTTTCCACCATAGAGGCGGATAAAATTCTGATATTGTCTGCAGCATTGATGCTTCCAGCTTTTTCCATGTTTACACTATATTTTCAGGGTTATTCAAGGAGGGTCTCATCTTTGGGTCAAAAATCAGAAAAAATAAGGCACTATCCCAAGTCGATAGTGGCTTTTTTGAAGAATTGACCTATTTTGTTCCGAATTAACACTACGCAAACTACAACCCTTACTTAAATGGCTACTATTGACATTGTTGTATTTGTCCTCTATTGCCTGGGGATTGTCGCATTAGGACTCTGGGTGTCCCGCGACAAGTCCGGCAAAGGCAAGGACACAAAAGACTATTTTCTCGCAAGTAAATCACTGCCCTGGTGGGTAATTGGAGCTTCCCTAATTGCAGCAAACATATCCGCAGAGCAATTTATCGGCATGTCGGGCTCTGGCTTTGCGATTGGTCTTGCGATCTCTTCTTATGAATGGATGGCTGCCATCACCCTCCTGATAGTCGGAAAGTTTTTCCTTCCCATCTTTATCGAAAAGGAACTCTACACCATTCCCGAATTTGTTGAAAAACGATTCAGCACGAACCTGAAAACCATTCTGGCGGTTTTCTGGATCGGTTTGTATGTATTCGTGAATCTGACTTCTGTTCTGTATCTCGGTGCACGTGCGCTGGATACCATCATGGGCTCAGGCGATGGCAGTATTCTAGTGTATGCCGCTATTGGCCTCGCACTATTTGCGGCGGCTTATTCCCTCTGGGGAGGCCTCGCAGCTGTTGCCTGGACAGATGTTGTACAGGTAGGCATTTTGATTCTGGGAGGCCTGATAACCACCTTCATTGCCTTGTCAGAAGTTGCGCCTGACGGCAACATCTTCACAGGGATGTCAACCATTTTTGATCAGGCGTCCGAAAAATTCTCCATGATATTAGATAAAGGAGAAATCATCAAACCCAATGGAGAGGATGCCTGGTGGGATCTCCCCGGCCTTGCGGTCATCATCGGGGGCATGTGGGTAGCCAATCTCTATTACTGGGGATTCAACCAATATATCATTCAACGTACTCTTGCAGCCAAAAGCCTGAAAGAGGCCCAGAAAGGAATTGTCTTTGCTGCCTTTCTTAAGATTCTCATGCCCCTGATCGTAGTAGTTCCCGGCATTGTGGCCTATGTGATGAACATGGGCCCAGACGGTGTTATTACCCTGAATTCTGTAGATGCTTCTTTCGTTCAAATAACAAATGAAGCAGGTGTCGTCGTGAAGGAGATTGTTAATGACAATGCTGCCCCCTGGCTCATTGGGAAATTTATTCCTGTAGGCATAAAAGGCCTGGTACTTGCCGCCTTGGCTGCCGCAATTGTTTCCTCATTGGCCTCTATGCTTAACTCTACCGCAACGATATTCACTATGGATATCTACAAGCCGTATATCAAACCGGGTGCTTCTGAATCAGCCCTGGTAAATGTAGGTCGTACCACTGCGGCAGTAGCGCTCGTAATTGCGGTTCTCATCGCACCTCAGCTCAAAAATCTGGGACAAGCATTCCAGTTTATTCAGGAATATACCGGCGTGGTAAGTCCCGGAATTCTGGCGGTATTCTTATTGGGTTTATTCTGGAAAAAGACAACCAACAATGGTGCAATCTGGGGAGCAGTTCTTTCCATTCCCATAGCCCTCTATTTCAAAATCGGACCTAAAGGATGGCTCGAGGGGCCCCTGTTTGTAGAAATTCCATTCATGCATCAAATGGCATGGACGCTGGTGTTGTCCATGATTGTAATTGCCATTATCAGCTACCTCGAAGGAAAAGGAAAAGATGATGCGAAAGGAATTCCCATTTCCCAAAAACTATTTGCGACCGATCCAACTTTTAATATCAGTGCTGTTGCGGTTTGTATCATTGTCGCAGCCTTGTATGCATTTTTCTGGTAATCACACACAAACATTTTAGACATGGTATTCATTTATATTCACTCTGTATTGGGCTGGATCCTTCTGATCGGCCTGCTGGCTTCAATCGCAATGGCTGTTAGTAAAAAAAGTGGCGGAAAGGAGTTTTCTGACACTGACAAGCGGATTTTCCTCTTTACGATGATTCTCGCTCATACGCAATTGATCATCGGGGGCATTCAGTATTTCCTCAGCGGAAAGGTAATATTCAGTGGGGAAACCATGGGAAATGCCATGTTGCGATTTTTCACGGTTGAGCATCCTCTGACAATGATTCTTGCACTTGTGGCCATAACTGTTGGCTACTCCAAGTCCAAGCGGGCAGTTGAGGCAGGTACGAAATTTAAACTGGTTTATGTCTGGTATGGAATCGGATTGGTATTGATACTCCTTCGATTTCCCTGGAAATATCTTTCTACTATCGGTCAAGGCTGGTTTGTATAATAAGATTCAAACATGAGTCACCCCGGATCTTGCATCCGGCATCCCGTCAAAGACGTCATTCCAGACGAATTTCATTGCGTAGCTTTGAAATTTGATCTGGAATCTTCCCTTACTATCCTCACATATGAATGTCTTTGTGGAAGATTCCGGGGCGACTCAGGTCTTTTTATATTGACATTCTTTATTAACCTCTTGATTCCGATCCATGAATAAGCAACTTATTCTCTTATTCCTCTTCATTTTGTTGATTTTGTCCCCTGCGTTTGCTCAATCAGATGCGCATTCAGCAAAACTGAAAAAACTGGATGCCTTCTACGAGCAAGCTGTGAAGGATTGGAATATTCCCGGCATGACGGTGGGAATTGTGAAAGATGGAAAACTGCTGTTTGCAAAAGGTTATGGAGTCAAAGAGATTGGAAAATCAGAAAAACCGGACCCCAACACCCTCTATGCCATTGCCTCCAATTCCAAGGCATTTACCTCTGCAACAATTGCGATGCTAACGGAGTCTGGCGAATTGGAATGGGATGGGAAAGTACAGGATTACCTACCCTATTTTCAGTTATACAATCCCTATGTTAGTCATGAAGCTAATCTGCGGGACATTCTCAGTCATCGGGTGGGGCTGGGCACCTTTAGCGGAGACGTGATTTGGTATAAAGCAGAAATGAGTGCAGAGCAGATCATTCGGAGAATACGCCACGTACCCAAAGCTTATGACTTCCGGTCGGGCTATGGATACTCAAACCTGATGTACATCACAGCGGGCGAGGTGATTCGGACAGTAACGGGAAAAAGCTGGGGCCAAAACGTACAGGAAAAGATTCTCACACCATTGGGCATGAATCGCAGCATTACGACCATTCACGATCTGGATAAAAAAGGGAATTATGCTACTCCGCATGCCTATGAGGAAGGAGTCAACAAAGCAATCCCGTGGGTGGACTGGGAAATCATCGCAGCAACCGGGGGGATTATTTCCAGTGTAAATGACCTATCAAAATGGATGATTTTCAACCTCAATCATGGGATCTGGGAAGGCGATACGCTATTGAGTCCCTACTCCCGAAACCTGATGTGGACGCCGCACAATAACCATATCATTGACCATACGAAACCCAATGACTTCAATCGGCACTTCAGCTCCTATGGCCTCGGCTGGGGGCTAAGCGACTATCAGGGTCGCTTGCGGGTAGGGCATACCGGCGGATACGATGGCATGATTACGGCGCTTACCCTGATTCCGGATGAGAATCTCGGAGTCGTGGTGCTCACGAATGGAATGAACAGCCCGATAATGGCGGTTACCTACCAAACCCTGGATGCCTTTTTAGATGCGCCGACAAAAGACTGGTCTGCGGACATGCTAAAAAGTCGCGCTGCAGGCGCAGCAAAGGACACCCGCATTCCCGACAGGCAAGCGAAACGCGTCGTGGGAACAAAGCCTGCCCTGACACCCGATGCTTGTGCAGGCACTTACTTTTCTGACATCTATGGCAATATCACCGTTTCCCAAAAGGGAGAGGTGTTACACCTATCCTTCGAGCACAGCCCCGGTCTTGCTGCAACCTTGGAACACTGGCATTATGATGTCTGGAAAATCAACTGGAATGAACCTCAGGCCTGGTTTGGGTTTGGTACGGTCAAGTTTGATTCGGACAACAACCTCACAGTAACCGGGCTCAGTTTCGATGTGCCGAATAATGACATTTTCTTTGAGGAATTGAAGCCAAGGAGGAGTGAGTAGAGGAAAGAAGAAAGACAGAAGAGGGAAGACAGGATGTCGATCCCTGATTAGGGTAAAAACATGAATAACATAATCCTTACCCCCATCCTGATCCTATGCTTCCTGGCTACTTCTTGTCAGGGAATCAAGGAAGCCAGTAAGAAACATAGTCCGGAAGGCATAGCGCGTTTCGAGTATGGGGAAAATCAACATATTTCCATTCGCTATTCCCGGCCTTACAAAAAGGGTCGATTAATCTTTGGCGAAAAGTCAAATGATGCGCTTGTGCCCTATGGCAAAAAATGGAGGACCGGTGCGAATGAAGCGACTGAAATCACCTTCTCTCAGGAGGTCATGATTGGGGGGAAATCCCTGGCGGCTGGAACGTATTCTCTGTATAGTATTCCCGGTCCGGAACAATGGATTATTGCCTTCAATTCCCGGACAGACTATTGGGGTGCGACGATTCCCGGTACGCCCTTCAGGACAAGAAAGGATGTGCTACGGGTATCGGCTCCTGTTGCAACCTCAGCCGAACTCGTGGAACAACTGTCTATTTCCTTTCAGAAAACGGACAACAAGAATCAGGCACTCCTGATAATTGAATGGGATCAGGTCGTAATGAAACTCATGATGGATCTATAGTGATCTCCAAATCAGCCTTTGCTGCCCCACTTCCCTACCCGACCGAAAAATACGCACAAGATAGATACCCGATGGCCCGAAACGCGATGGTGTCAGTTTCAGATTGGCTGATTGGGCCGTCTTGCGAATAAGTTCGCGCCCCGTGAGGTCCAGAATGACTAGCTCGTCAAATCGCTGAAGGCCATTAATGGAAATGAATTCTGATGCAGGATTGGGGGCTATTGTAAATACGTTTCGCTCAGCATCTCTTATACTTGTAGGCAGCGGAGTCAGGCATCCCGTCCCGTCTTCCTGGCATTGCGTAAGACTTACTCCTTCCGGAGAATTGAGGTTTTGACCAATCACATCTTCCACCAGGGTGCCATCCAGATTGGCCCTAAGCACCTTTTTGGTTCCCAGATCAGTCCAGTACATTTTACCCAAACCAATGTCCAACACAAGCGAATTCGGGGTGGTGAGTCCGGCAACCAGTATATCTTCGACATATGTACCATTTAGGTTGGCGCGTTGAATGGCAGCCCAGCCTCCACAATCTGTCCAATACACCTTGCCTGCTACCAGGTCAAGCCCAATACCTTTCAGGATGCCATTGGGCTTAGTCACTAAATCCCGAATCTGGGTTCCATCCAGATTTGCACGACGAACGCGTCCCACAGCTGCTCCTGCCCCCCAATCCGTCCAATACATGTGTCCGGCAGTGAGATCCAATGCAATCGCGTCCAGATTTACCGATCCCGTATAACTGACTAAATCTTCTACTCCAGTCCCATCCAGATTGGCCCGTTGAACCTTTCTTGTTCCGCTATCGACCCAGTACATTTTTCCGCCTAATGTATCCAGCGCGATTCCTTCCGGAAGCTGCAAGCCCGTCGTCACCAGGTCTGTGATTTGTTGCCCCAGCAGATTGGAAGTTTGGATCTTGTCATTCACCCAATCCGTCCAATACAACCGATCATTGGCTACATCTATCGCGAGTCCCTGAGCCTTAATTACCGTACCTGGGATTACCACTTGTCGCTGCGTGCCATCTGTTCGGGATCGCTCGATTCCGCCTCCGTCCAGGAAATACAATACAGATTGGGCGGAGAGCCCGGTAAATCCGCCACACAACAGCACTATCAGGAGGAGGTATTTCATAGCTTGGATGATTTGCGAATAACCTGAAGGGTATCATTGTTTTTCACCAGCAAGTAGGCTGGTTTCCCCGCTATCCTGATCGATTGAATACGCCTTACCTGTCCTTTCACGCTCAGGCCGAGTCCTTCCACTTTCATATCCCCATTGGCTCTTATTCTCAGCAATTGCCCATAGCTGGCATCATAGCGTCCCATTTCAACGTTGCAATCATAAAAATTGCCACCCATCAACACTTCGGCTCCTGCGTCTGATTTCCCTATCCATCTGACAGATTCCAACGTTGAAAACTGAGCGGCGGCTGGCAAGGCATGCGTTTTCCATTCCCCATTTCCCAGGTTTTCAAAATAGGCACTCTTGAAATAATTCGCTTCAAAGACAGTAGCCGCAGCCAATTTTTCCTTTCCAAAAATCTCAACCATCGGAGCAGCAGCCAAGTCCTGCGCATACAGGTATTTCTTTTTGAGCGGCGGCATTTGCTTGATTAATTCAGCATGATTTGCGAAAGGAACTTCTTGCCCATCAAGAAAATAGGTGAGCACTTGTTCGATTTGATCGTTATCATCATAATCCTCCACATACATGCGAACCGGCTCTTCTTTTGTGGGTTTAAACCGGGCATTTTCGCCAAGGTTACCCGCCAGTAAATCCATATCCCCATCCCCATCAAAGTCGTAGGGCAATACTGTATTCCACCATCCTTTCAAGTCATTGATTGAAGATTGTGTAAATGATTTTCCCTCATTCAGGAATACCTGAACAGGCTCCCACTCCACGGCTACTACCAGATCTAAATCCTGATCTCCATCCATATCAGCCCAGCTACCGCCTTTAACCAATCCCACTTTGCGCAAGCCAGGGGCCCAGGTATCAGTAACCTCTTCGAATTGCAGGTTTCCTTTATTTCGCAGGAGATAAGAATCCGGGATTTCTCCATATTTATCCGGAACGGCTCTCCCTCCTATAAAAAAATCTACATATCCATCTTTGTCAAAATCTCCAGCCAGGATACATGCAGCGGTTGCATAAACCTCCGGAAAAATAGTTACTCGTTCAAAATTTCCTTTTCCGTCATTCAGGTAAGCTCTTTGCTTTCGCGCTTCCGAAGCCCCCCGGTATTCATTTCCCCCTGCGGCAATAACCAGGTCGAGATCTCCATCATTTTCCAAATCCGCAAAAACGGCATCTACATCCTCAAATAAGCTATCCTGAATCAGTGCTACAGGTGTTCCGTTTTCAAAAGTCCCATCAGGTCGTTGCAAAAAAAGCTCACTCCTAATTCGCTTAGCACTTCCCAAAAACACATCCTCCAATCCGTCTCCATTCACATCCCCAACCGCTACCGCAGGGCCTTCTGAGGAAACCATGTGGGGCATTAAGCCTTCGCGATTAAATTCTACGAAAGGGTTTTCTTCATGTGTAAATTGGAGCTGTGTCTGATCCGTGATGTCTTCGAATTTCCTTTCAGGATTCGAGTGGATTTGACTCCAATCAAAAGCAGGCAAGCCCGGTTTCCACATCAATGTATGGGACTTATTCTGGGCGAGCGCAGATATATCTTCACTCGTTCCATCTGGCCAGACGACTCGTATTTGCTCCACATCTGCCCCCTTTCCCAATCCGATATGCAGGCCGGGAGCCATGCTGGACTGATAGCCTCGAACGGGAAAATTCTCATAAGAACGAAATCCATCTGCTCGCCTGATGAGGATTCTGGCTCCGATCCCCTGTCGATTTTTTACAGATCCCTCAAACTGAAAAGCGATATAATCACCCGCCCCGCTATCTTGATCCATCGTCAAATTCTGATAGACAAAGGGCGCGTCATCAATATTATTCACCACAATATCCAAATCTCCATCATTGTCCAGGTCCGCATAAGCGGCGCCATTGGAATAGGTGGCCTGATCTCCTCCTATTGCAGATTTCAAATCAGAAAAGGTCAGGTCGTGGTTATTCCGAAAGAATTTATTCGGAATTTTGATTTGCGGCATTTTATCCACGATGTTCAACTCATCTTCTTTGAGGTAATTATTATCTGTTTTCCATTCGATATCCTCATCTCCCAATCTAAAATTCACATAGTCAATATCATTCATTCGCCGGGGAATACCATTGCTGATAAACAAGTCCTGCCAGCCATCATGATCAAAATCAAGGAATAAGCTGGACCAGGACCAATCTGTTGCATAGACCCCTGCATACATCCCAATCTCACTAAACGTGCCGTCGCCATTATTGAGTTGTAGGTTGTTTCGCGCATACTGATGGTTGTACCCGTGCCCAATTTTAAATTGGAAAATATTGAATCCGTCTTCTCCCAGCGAGGTTTTGAGGATATAAGGATCATAAGGCAACATATCAAGGGAGAAAATCTCGGTCCACCCATCATTATTGATATCTGCCATGTCAACGCCCATGGAAAACCGGCTGGTATGCATCATTTGCTCTGTCAGCGATTCCTTAAAGGTGCCATCCTGCTGATTGAGGTAGAGGTAATCATTTTCATGAAAATCATTCCCGATGTACACATCTGGCCAGCCATCGAGGTTAACGTCTCCCGTAACAATGCCGAGGCCATAGCCAATGACGGTACTAAAAATTCCTGCTTCTGTCGTTACGTCTGTAAACTGAATCGTAGCGTCATCCGAGTCATTTCGGAGCAGGCGATCTCCGGACAATTCACTCTGCTTGCCCTGAAAATCAGCCCTCCGGCCAAAAGTTCCGTTTTGGTGCAGCGTATGATTCAGCAGAAACACATCCAGGTCGCCGTCCCGATCGTAATCAAAAAAACTGGCCTGAGTGGCGAATCCGGCAAAATCAAGTCCATATTTCGCTGCCTCCTCCCGGTAAACCGGCACCCCGTTTTCAATGCCCTGACAGATGTATAGCTGGTTATGGCCTTGCATCACTCCATAGTTGCCGATTTGGCATACATAGATGTCGAGCAAATCATCCCCATTGATATCGATCATCGAAACCCCGGAAGTCCAGCCTTCCATTCCTCCTACACCAGCCTTCTCACTTATATCTGTGAACTTCAATCCTTCCTCATTCAGGAATAGCTTATTGGGCCCCATGTTGCTACTGAAATACAGATCAATCCAGCCGTCCTGATTCACATCTCCAGCCGCCACGCCGCCGCCATTGAAAAAGTACATATAGGCGAATACATTAAAATCCGGCGTTTGCGTCAAGATATTTTCAAACTTCAATCCGGTCTGCTCAGCTGTCAGCAGGCGGAATTGCTCCTGGGTTTGAGTCCCCTCATTTGTCTGACAAGCCAATAGCCCAATCATCAGCATCCAGACCAAGTAAGCTGTTTGTTTCATAAGATTTTCATTCAGGCAATCTGAATAACCTGGCAACTTGCTGATTGATTAAGGTGAGCACATGCGCTTTTCCATCGACCGACACCTCCACAAATTGCTTGATATCACCCCGAACGGTCATGCCTGATACCTGGTTTTCCATTCGATCATAGCCTCCTTTTCCATCATTGATCAGAACATGTCCAAAACTGGCATCTAATTTTGAGAATTGAGGGGTAAACCCAGCGTCATTCCCTCCTAGTATCAAGTCTTTCCGACCATCTCCATTGAGGTCTTTGCAATAAATATCACAAACACATGAAAATTGAACTTCTTTCGGCAAGGCGCTTACCGAGAATCCTCCTTCACCCGTATTAAGCGCAACAGCGGACTGAAACCAGGTGGCTTGCAAGCGATAGGCTTTCGCCATTTGTTCCGGGGAGAACAAATCCTGGATGGCTTTATTGGCAAAGTCAGTATGTCGAAGGTTTTGTTTTTTGAGGCTCACGATTTGATTGGTCAGCTCGGCTTTCATCGGCACCGGCATATCCCGCCCCTCGATACTTTGGGTGATAATCTTCTCAATGGTTCCATTTTGATCAAAATCGGATAACCACAAGCGCGCCGGGGCCTCGTCTGAGCCTGTGAAATAGAAGTTCTCTCCCCGGTTACCCATGATCAAATCCTGATCACCATCGCCATCTATGTCATCCGCCTCCACTGCATACCACCAGCCCGAATAAGCACTTAAGTCGGTAACCACTCGCTCCCATTTTCCATTTTGTAAGCTTAGTACAACCGGGCTCATCCATTCTCCCACTACGACTAATTCAGGGCGGTCATCCCCCAGTATATTTACCCAGACCGCATCTGTTACCATGCCCAGCGTCTCCAGGGCAGGTGCTTTTTCTTTCGCAATGTCTGTGTATTTCCCCGTTCCGTCATTTTCAAACAGATAAGATCGAGGTGGTAAGCCATAATTACCGGGTATGCTTCGACTTCCTACAAACAGGTCCAAATCTCCATCTTCATCTATATCAATGGGCAAGACCACAGAGGTATTCAACCCGTTTGCAGGCAAAGCGTCAGGCTGGATTTCAAAATTACCCTTACCATCGTTGAAGTAGAGTCTGTCTGAGAAGTATTTTACCCCCCGCTTACGGTTATTCCCTCCTGATCCCAGATATACATCCAGATCGCCATCTCCATCCGCATCCAGAAGTGCTGCAGCCGTGGTTTCATAGTAAGACCCTTGTTCAAAAGAGTTGTTGGCTGATTTGCGCCAACCAGATGCGGTTTGCAGCCACAGCTCATCAAAAAATCCCGCAGCACCGCCGATCAACACATCCTCTCTGCCATCTCCATTCACATCACCGGCCGCAGCCTTGGGGCCCTCTCGTGAAAGCATGCGCATGGTCAGGCCTTCTGCAAAAAAGTCCACAAATACATCTTCCCGATGTGCATCAAAATCGACAGGAGCTTCTACCAGGAGTTTATTTTCCTCAGCTTTATCTTCCTGCACTGGCTTCCGAGGGCTTGTATCATACGAGATGGACAACAGGGTATCTACCACCATATCCAGGACAGTAGATTGGGTTCTATCCGGCCAGATAATGACAAGAGAATCCATATCCGTAGTACTCCCCAGCCCGATAACAGCAGCATAATCCACAGAAGACTGAAATCCGCGACTGGGCACGACTTGAGTGCTTAATATTTCTTCTCCCCGATGCAGTCGAATACTCGCACCAATTGCGAAAGTATTGGGTTTCGGTCCTTTCAGGTTAATCTTCAAGTAATGGTGATGCTCAAGCAAGCTATCAGAGTGGTTCCGATATACCAGGGCTTGCTGATTCAGGTTATTTACCACCAAATCAAGGTCGCCATCCTGATCTAAATCTCCGTAAGCCGCTCCATTGGAAAAGGAAGTCGCATCAAATCCCAGCGATATTCCTTCGTCAGCAAAAGTCAGGTCGCCTTGATTTCTAAAAAACTTATTGGGCAAGGGGACTGAAGGCATTTGTTCAATCACCTTTTCAATATCTTCTTTTTTGCCCGTAAGTGCCATTTTCTGCACGACGTCATTGGCAAAGAAGGTCATAAAATCCTGATCCGTAACGTCCTGATAGACGCCATTACACACATAAATATCTCTATACCCGTCATTGTCTGCATCAAACATGAGGGCTCCCCAGCTCCAATCACTGGCCGCAACGCCACTGAACCAGGCGATTTCACTGAAAGACTTGTCCTTGTTATTTAACTGCAGGGTATTCTGCATGTATTGATGGTAAAAATCACGACTCAGTTTCAACTGATAGACATTGTAGTCTTCAAACATAGTCGTGGTTTTCCGTCGATAATCAGATTCCGGCAGCATTTCTGTTGCAAAAATCTCAGGATAGCCGTCATTGTTAATATCCGCCATATCTGTCCCCATAGAAGCCAGACTCAGGTGTTCCATCCACTCTTTTATTTCTTCAGAGAAGGTGCCGTCCTGCTGATTGATATAGAGGTAGTCTCGTTCAAAAAAATCATTCGATATGTATAAATCCGGCCAATCATCTCCATTTACATCCCCTACCGTAACGCCTAGCCCAAATCCAATGAGGCTTCCGTAAATCCCTGAGGCTTCCGAAACATCTGTATATAGCCCCTCATCATTTCGGAGCAACTTATCCCCTCCCCCTTTCAGGAAATCCTTTACGGGCCAGTCCTTGGCATAAAGCTCCCGTTTATTGCTGTAATTCAGCGTATTAACGGGCATAAAACTATTGTTTAGCAGGTAGCAGTCCAGGTCACCATCGAGGTCGTAATCAAAAAAGGCAGCATGCGTCGTATAGCCATTTTCATTCAATTGGTAGTCCGCCGCTTTCTCGGAAAAGGTCAGGTCGCCATTGTTAATAAACAGTTCATTCTCCTGATCATCTCCCG
>CAYGTH010000027.1:14696-29908 GCA_964352745.1 uncultured Bacteroidia bacterium | reverse complement strand
CCTTGCGCTGTCAGCGCCCGACAGCAAAAAATGGAGGGGCCTTTTGCTACAAATATGGTTTCCCGCTGGGAAACAAGGCTACGCCCTATAACAGATGGCCGAAGGCCCAGCCGCGTAGCGGCTGAATATCGGTAGCACCGATCCCTCCCCCCATTTTGGGGATCGGGCGTCATGGACGCCCAGCGTAGCACGGATTGAATTTGCAATTGAATTTGAACTTGAGATCAGATTCGGGATTATAAATCCAGAAGAGCTGAGACAAAATCTAAATCCCGAATTTCATTCGCGGTGTGGTTTTGTTTGACCGTTCGAGTGTTCGGGGTTTGAGTGTTGGATTTCCCCTGACTCCTAAAGCCCTCCTCTTATTTCTCCAATAAGCGGCGTACCTTTCGAATATCTGTATGTTCGATACCCATTTGTTCCAACACAGTCAAGTCGGCCAGGAATACTTCCCTGGCCTCAGGAATCAGATCTGTGTATTCTACATAAATGGAGCGGGCTTCTGAATAATTATTACTCAACAACTCGATAGGCGCCTGCTTGAACCGCAGGGTTTCCTGTGCTTCATCCAGTCGAACGGCTTCTTCGATATAGGTTTGTGCCCCTTCAAAATCCTGTACCATTACCATACACCAGGCCATATCTCCGAGCGTTTGGGCCAGTTCGCGATAATGATACCCGGCATATTGGTCGGCGAGGACTTGTTGCAAATTTGCAGCTTCCCGATACATGTCAAATGCCTCTTCATAGCGTTTCTGGGCCATAAGGAGTTGAGCGCGACCAAACTGAATGCGGGATCTTTCCAGGTCAAATGCTCCCCTCCCAGTTGGAACGAGTCGCTGGACAGCCCGATGGGCTTTCCGGTATTGCTGAGTAGCCATTTCATAGGCGCCATAATCCCGATAGGCATCTGCAAATGCATGGCGAACCGAGACAATCTCTGGCAATACCCAATCCCCATAGGCATTCTCCAAACGGGCCAGAATATCCAGAGCCCGCAGATAATACACAGATGACTGTCGGTATTCATTCTGTGCCCGATACGTTTGGCCCAGCACATAACAGACCTGTGCCAATTCCCCGCTGTGGATCTCCTGCCGTACTTCGACAAGACCTTCCTGGATTTCCATTGCCTCCAACAGCATTTCCTGCGCGCGCTCTATGTGCCCAAGAGCGAGATGCGCCTCTGCTAACTGCCTGCGTGCTGTTACCAACAAGGACAAATGACTTCTGGGATTTGTCAGCACCCATCTTTCAAGTAAGCTGACCGCTTCTTCGGAACGAATCAGCGCTGTTTCCGGATCACGGGTTGTCAAGGCAAAATCTGCCCAATCCAATATCAGGCGAATACGGCTCGTGGTATATCGGACAGAGTCTTCCGATCCCAATACCGCTAATAAAGCAGCAGCTCCTGTAAACTCTCTTTCGGCAGAAGCATAATCGTCAAATGCCAAATACAAACGCCCCAATTGACGTTGACAGGTAGCCAACTCCCCTGCATTGGCAATGGGATGAGCTGCCATGAGTATTTCCTTACTTTCAAGGAGTACCTTTTGGCCGTGCTCATACAAGTGTGTACTCACATAACTTGCGCCGGATTGAAGCAATAGATTCGCAAGACTCGCCCGATAAGTAGCAGGCATTTCCGTTGCAATCCTCTGATAAATCTCCATTGCATCATTTAAGCTGCGGTATCCCAGGTCAAATTGATTATTGCTCAAATATAGGGTTCCAATATCTGCATAACTTTCTGCCAGGGCCAGCCGATAAATAGTAGAGTCGTCCTTTGCAAACCGCTGTCGGATTTTCAAGGCCTTTTCGTAAGAACGAAAAGCCTCTTCATAGTCAAAACTCAATTGATGGATTTTACCTCTCAAATGAAAGGTTTGTGCCAGTCTAAACTCATATGCATCCGGATACTTGATCGCTAACGGCTGCAGCAATCGTTGTGCATCTTTCAGCAGCTTCTCCCCGTCTCGAAATCGATATTGGAGAATGTACAATTCGCCAAGGGCATTGGTAATATCCCCCATTTCAGGATGATAGGGATTCCCCAGTTGATCTGATATTTCAGAAATGGCTTCCAGGGCAGCGCGATACCGTCGTTCCGCAATATCGGTTCGATTCAACTGGGCTTCTATCGCAGCAATATTTGCAAGTGCCAGTCCCTGGTTCAGTTGATACACCTCGGGATACTTAGCAGTCAGGTCGTCGATCAATTCCCAACCCAGAGAATATTGTTCCAGGGCCAATTCATATTCCCCATGTAACTCATAACTCGCAGCAAATCGCAGGTGGGTTTCTGCCAACTCACCAGTGAATAAAATCGGATATTTATTCGCCAGCTGAGTACAAATTTCCAAGGCCTGATCAAAGATCCCCCATGCTTTGGTGGGGCTACTATGGTCGGCATGTCGAATTGCCCGCTTACGCATCGCGATTACATTATCAATCAGGTACATATCCGGGACCGCACCTTCTTGATTGTCCAGCAAATTCCGGGACTGATCAAAAGCCGTTGCAGCCTGCTCGTAAGCAGTTTGCCAGGCATAAATATTTGCCAGTAAATCCTGCGCAAGCGCTCTTTGGTAATCAGACTCAGCCAATTCAAACGTGCGCTCAGCAAAACTCAAAGCACGGGCAGCATCTCCTAATTTGTACAGAAAACGGGCATACTCCAGGAGGTTGTCATAGTTCAACCTGTCTGCATGAATCGCTTTCATATAATACCCCGAGGCAGCTTCCATATTCAACTGAACTACACTCAATCGCGCTTTAAGCAAATAGTTATTCAGCGGTTGCTGGAATTCCGGATCGGAGGGCTGGTACCCATTCCGGTACGTATTTCGCAGCGCTGATTCCAGTTCATTATCCGAGAGGATATACTGGGCTTCTTCGATTTCGCCAGCTTCAAATTTGCGGAATGCCCGCTGAAACAGTTCAGAATTATTAGATAATTCCATTCCTGCGAGGGCCTGACTTAAGGCTCCGCAGGCACTCAATGCAACTGAGTGGTACTGGCGCATGGTTTCGATGCCGGGCCGAAGTTGGTGGCGATCGCCATCAAGTTGCCTGACTTTCTGGACAAAAGCATCGTGGATACTTTCGACCATGAGTTGATGATATTGTTCGAACGGAATACCTGGAGACGGTCTTTGTTCTTGATCTAAGCGGGAAGCGGGTGTTGATTGAGGCACTCCCAGGGGAGATTCAGCCCAAACTTTTCCTATTCCCAGCCCTGACAGAACAACGACATTCAGCAAAGTGAATGCACAGAGGAGTGAAATTTTACGGGTCATGGCGTCGAACTAATTGTGCGGCTGCACCTTATTTCTGGTTTCAAATTTTATCGAGATGAATAATTATTTTTTCATAAGCATCCACAAACTACAAAATATATAATACGGCATACCTTGCACTGGGGTTAACCGGCATAAATCGGTGATAAGCAGACACCTATCAGTATAACCGGGATGTCCCCTTGTACAAGAAACAGGGGATTCCTCACTTCAAAAAGGGGAAAACAAAGGGATGGAAGGGAAATAAAAGCACTTCCCAGGCACAAATGAAGGAGTCTATTTGCGACGACTGGAAGCCCGAACCACTAATTCAGTGGGGAGTACAATGGTACTGTACTCGCGTTCTTCTTCTTTGGTTTCTAATTCGTTCAACATCATTTCCGCTGCAAGTTTGCCCAGCTGATAAGCAGGTTGCATGACGGTACTCAGTTCAGGATCAACGATTAAACTCAGGGGCATATCCCCAAACCCAACCAATGCCAGGTCCTTGGGAATTTCCAAATTAAGCGATTTAGCAGCTTTGATAGCCTCAAATCCTATTCGGTCATTGAAGGCAAAAATTCCGTCTGGAGGATCGTCACTCGTCAGGAGTTCATGGGCAACTTTTTCCGCATACCCAGTCGACAATCGACAATGCCGAATATGGTGAGGTTCCGGTTCCATTCCAGCCATTTTCATGGCTTCCCGGAAGCCGTTTAAGCGATCCAGGCTGTTGGAAAGGCCTTCAGGTCCGGCAATATGTGCAATTTTTTTACAGCCTTGTTCGATCAAATGGGTAGTAGCTACACGTGATCCTTCAAAATCGTTTACCACGATACAAGATGCTTGCAGCTCGGTGCTCACCCGATCAAAAAAGACTACCGAAATATCCTTGCGCAACAACTGTCTTAAATGAATCAAATCTTTGGTGTGGGCAGAAAGACTGATGAGTACCCCATCTACCCGACTTCCCAATAAGGCTCCGGCAACTGCCTTTTCCCGATCAGCAGACTCATGTGACTGGCAGATAATCAGGTTGTATCCTGCTTCGATCAGCGTATCCTCCATCCCGCTTACGGCAATTGAGAAAAACGAACGTGCTATTTCAGGAAGGATAACCCCAATGGTATAGGTTCTGCTTTCACGCAGGCTTTTAGCCGAGGGGTTAGGCATGTATTCCAATTCCGCAGCAAGTGCCTTTACCCGCTTACGGGTTTCCTCGCTGATGCGGTGTCTGTCATTTAGGGCACGAGAAACCGTCGATGGCGAAAGATTGAGTCTTTTAGCCAGTTCGAGTAGCGTAACCTGTTTTTTCTTCATCAAAATCCCAACAATAAACTTTTTCTGAGCAGAAAAATGTCCTGAATAGAAGGGGAATTAAGCTCCTCGCCCCTACCTTACACCTAATTAAGGTAAATATTGGGTAAAGAAAAAGGATCGCTGATTTTTCAGGAAAAATAGACCAATTCCCAAACCATGTCAGGGCGAAAATTTATAATAATAAAAATTTCGGATTGGAATTCCCTACCCATTTTATGAGCATCCGGGATCGCAGAGCCGGGCCAGAGATACATATTTCACCTTGAACATAAAACGAAGACCCGGACCATAGGCCCGGGCTCCCAGTCTCCCGACAAGGGAAACAATAATGGCGCTATAAATCTAACATTTTTTGCATTATGGCACAAAAAATAGCCGATAATTCTAATAAAAATAGCTAATTTGCAATAAATATGGATTAACCAAGCTTCGTCGTCCGTGTCTTTTTTATTTGATGCCGTTTGAATTCAGGCAACTAAACACCTCGCGATCGCGCATATAACGTGGGACAAAACGAGCCAGACTCAACCAACTATTGCGCTTATACGCCAGAAGCGAATGTTAAGAAGAGCAGATTCAAGAAATGAGTATTGAGACGGGATACAACTAATTATCAAATAGATCTGGTATTTTGTTTTTATGCCCAAATCTGTATACTTCTTGAAGTACCCTCCTGCTACCTTCATTTTGGATAAACAGGCGACCTCATATACGGGATCCGTAGCCGCCGGTAATGTAGGTTTCCAGGTCCTCAATGGTTCGTTTCTGATGACTGAGCAGGTTTTTTACAACATCTCCAATCGTAACAATTCCCACCAACTTGCCATGGTCAAGAACCGGCAAATGCCGGATATGGCGACTGGTCATTAAGTGCATACAATCTGCAATGCTTCGCTGCGGCTTAACGTGAAACACTTTGGAAGTCATCAGTTCCTTGACTCTTGTCGTTTTAGAGGATCTGCCTACAAGAATGACTTTCCGGGCATAATCACGCTCAGAAAATATTCCCACCAGTTTCCCATCATCTACCACCGGCAAGGCACCCACGTTTTTATCAGCCATGATTTCCAGCGCATTAAAGACAGAACTATCTGGCGCAACAGCCCAAACATCTGGGCTCTTGTTTTTGAGGAGGAGTCTGACAGTATCCATAGTAGTAGGGGTTAGGGGTGAGCGGGCTCGCAAAAAACCACCGACAGGAGGTATATTAAAATAGGAAAAAAACACACGCAAACCTATTTCCTCCAGCCTGAAGAATTTCGATAACAACTCATCCGCACACTCAACCCTACCTAAATCTACTTAAATCGGCTTAATTCAACTACCATCCCCTCCCTGCCTTCTTTTTCCTTAAGTCGTTTCTTATAGGCATCCGCCTGACTCCGCGTAGAAAATGGCCCCAGGATAATCCTGAATACGGTTTTTCCGCTGAGTTCTGTAACATGAATCAACACATTCTCATGAAAAGCTGCCTTAAGCGCCTGAGCTGTTTTAAGCACATTTGCATAATCGCCAAATACGCCGATTTGGACTCCAAATCCAGAAGAGGCCTGAGGCGTAACACTGATCTGAAATAACCCCTGCCCGGACGGCCCCTGGCTTGGCTGGACAGGCGTAGCCTTAGGTTTGGCGGGTCCCGGATTGGGCTTATTAGAAGCGATGGGTTCGGCCACAGTTGGGCCTTTCCCGCCCGCAAATCGATACTCTTTTAGTAAAGCCAGCAAACCAGACGCATCCTTGAAGCCCGTGGATTTGTGCAGTAACTTCCCTTCCGGCGAAAACAAAAGAATGGTAGGATAAAATAAAACCTGATATTCATCTGCCAATTCAAGGCCGCCATCCGAAAATGACTCTGCATCTACTGTGTAGGCGAGGTAATTGCGTTCCACATACTCCACCAAATCAATTTCGCCATAAGTGGTTTCATTCATGCGGGTACACGGGCTGCACCAACTCGTATAAAAATTCACAAAATAAGGCCGGTTTTCAGCATTTGCCTGCGTTTGCATTTCAGAAAAGGTGCCTTCGTAAAAATCCACCATTCTGGCGTTTCCGGACATTCCCATTAGCAGGAATATCCCCATTGCACAAATTAATTGTATTCTTTTCATGATAAGTAAACAAGTTAAGGGTTTGGATTCCTAAATATTTCCAATAATCCAAAAAAACAAACCAACAGAAAAATCCCTGGTTCGGTTTCAGTAATTCCATTCCTGTATGTACTTCCCTTTATAGCAATTTGTTCCATTCAAATGCTCCCAAAAAGCCTTATCTTTGCAGCATGAAAGCCCTCTTTGCACTCAATCCTTATATCTGGCGGTACCGCAAGCATTTGTTATTGGGAATCCTGTTTGTCTTGATTTCTAATCTATTTGCCGTATATCCAGCTCAAATAGTCCGGAGTTCAATCGATATGGTGGGAGATATTCTTGATTTCTTCTCCCTGGTAGAAGGGTTTGAGATTGCTGGTGAATTGCGTGCCGTATTGATTCGCAGCCTGATCTTGTTTGGTGGACTGGTTGTACTGATGGCTGTGTTACGGGGTATTTTTCTATTCTTCACTCGTCAAACCCTGATTGTCATGTCTCGGCTGATTGAGTATAACCTCAGGGGTGATTTGTATAAGCACCTTCAGGACATGTCCCTTTCTTTTTATCGCCGCAACCGTACCGGGGATTTGATGGCACGTATTGCAGAAGATGTGCCCCGGGTCCGAATGTATCTCGGGCCGGGTATCATGTACACCCTCAATACGATTACGCTTTTTGTTGTGGTCGTAACGACCATGCTGATGGTGAACCCTGAACTGACCTTATATGCCCTACTCCCCCTTCCGATCCTGAGTTACTTGATCTACTTTGTAGAATCCATCATTCAGCAAAGGAGCGAACGCATTCAGCACCAACTTTCGCGACTCACCTCTATCGCACAGGAAATGTTTTCCGGGATTCGGGTTGTTAAAGCCTATATCAAAGAACGGGCTATCAGTCAAAATTTTTCAAAAGAAGCCGAAGCCTATAAGGAGAAATCGATGAGTTTGGCGAAGGTAGATGCTATGTTTTTTCCCCTTATCGTGGGTCTGATCGGCATGAGTGTCATCCTTACGGTATGGATAGGCGGAGAGCAAGTGATCGCCGGAGAATTGTCCATTGGAAATATCGCAGAGTTTATCATCTATATCAACCTCCTGACCTGGCCCATTGTAGCAATTGGATGGGTAACCACCTTGGTGCAGCGGGCAGCTGCCAGTCAGGTACGTTTGAATGACCTATTGAAAGAACGATCAGAAATCACCTTCCCAAAAGAAGCCAATTATTCCATTAAATCTGCAAGTCTGCAATTTAATGACGTTTCCTTCACCTATCCGGATACTGGTATCCAGGCACTCAAACATGTGCAGTTTAAGATCAGTGCCGGGCAGAAGCTAGGTATCCTCGGGCCGACTGGTTCCGGAAAATCTACACTCTGTGCGGTAATTCCCCGCCTATTTGATATAGACGATGGCGAAATCAAAATCGATAACCATTCTCTGGAAGTTTACAACCAGGATACTCTCCGCAGTGCCATCGGCTATGCCCCACAGGATGTGTTTCTTTTCTCTGACGACATCCATAACAATGTCGCATTTGGAAAGCCCGATGCCAGTCGCGAGGAAGTAGAACAGGCAACGCGATGGGCCTCTATTTATGAAAACATTGCAGATTTTCCAGAAGGCTTTGATACCCTGGTCGGGGAACGAGGCGTAACCCTATCCGGCGGACAGAAGCAGCGAATTTCAGTAGCACGTGCCTGGATTCGCAAGCCCCGCTTACTCATTCTTGATGATGTACTTTCGGCAGTAGATACCCAAACAGAAGAAACTATTCTCCAAAACCTTCGCTCCTTCAAAGCCAATTACCCCGGCGTATCCATCATTATGGTTGCCCATCGTATTTCCTGTATTCAGGATGCGGATCATATCATTGTACTGGAAGGGGGAGAAATCACTCAGCAGGGCAATCACGAAAGCCTGAGTAGAGAAGAAGGGTATTATAAGCGGATTTACGAAAAGCAATTGTCGGAAGAACAATCAACTATGAGAGATCGGAACTAATACGATCTGGCTCATACGTGGGAATGAATCGCGAACCGTTCGGATAGAACTCAATGCATCTACAACAGAAGCTGGAACCTCATTCAGTCGATCTTGCAGAAAGCCGGGATTCAAAATTTGCACCAGATACCCATCACCATCCAATACAGCCTTTACCGACTTCACCATTGGCACAGATTCGTCTACTACAAACACATTATTCATAAGCGCTTCCATAATAGTGATGTTTCGATAACAAAAGGCTATCGTTCAGCACAAGAAATACAGAGAGCAAGGAGAGGTACAAAATATCTGAATCAAATCGGTAAACAGGTGGCAATAATAGTAAACTATTTTCATAAACCGAAATTTCGGACTAATTCAAATGATCGATCCTGGAAGAGATACTGAATCAGGCTCAAAAATCGAGTCATCTATCGATATTTGAACTTAAATGATTTTCCTGCGGATCTTTTTTTTCGTTTATTCAATAAGCGGCTCAAGTAACCCGTGATAAATCTATGATCAACCGATTCTGTTGGATTTTGCTTTTATGTATCACTGTCTCCTGGACCGATAGTGGGGAGGACTTCCGCAAGATTCCCAATACCACTTTTGGAAAAGGGGAGTTTCTCAAATTCAGAATCCACTATGGGGTGATAACTGCGGGATATGCCACCCTCAAAATATCTGAGTATTATACCTATCTCAATGGCCGAAAGTGTTTCCACGTAGTTGGCAAAGGGCAAACCAGCTCGGGATTTGACTGGTTTTACAAGGTTCGGGATCAGTATGAATCCTATATCGATGCAGATGCCTTGTTTCCCTGGCAATTCAAGCGCCATATCCGCGAGGGTGGATTTGAAAGCTATACCGAAACGAGATTTGATCATGCGCAACACAAGGCCTTTTATACCAATCAGGCAAAAAAAATCATTCCTTTTGATGTACCGGAGAATATTCAGGATGTCATCTCGGCTTATTATTATGCGCGGACTGTTTATGATTATGACAAACTCAAGACAGGCGATCGGATTTCATTGCGCAATTTTATTGACCGAAAAACATTCAACCTTCAGGCAGAAATGATCGGGCGGGAAACCATTAAAGTAAGTGGCCAAAGCTATAAAACCATCAAAATGAAGGTATTGATTGAAGATGCCGGACTCATCACCGATGGGAGTACTATTACTTTCTGGGCATCGGATGATAAGAATAAAATCCCCATCCGAATTAACTCAGAACTCTTGATTGGTTCGATTAAGGCCGATTTGGTAGAATATGCTAATTTGCGCCACCCTTTTACCTCAAAAGTCAATAAATAATCCCCTTTCCGGATTCTATGTACCACTTGAAAGAACATGTTTCCCTGCAGGCCTACAACACCTTTGGACTCGAAGCCTCTGCCAGATGGTGGTTTGAAGTCCATTCGGAGCAGCAAGCCCTGGAATTCATCATGGACAATCTCAACCTGCGCCTACCCATACAGGTCTTAGGCGGCGGGAGTAATATCCTCCTGACCCGGGATATTGAGGGGTTGGTATTAAAGAATTCTATCCGGGGTATCGAGGTTTTGCAGGAAACCGCCTCCACTGTTGAAGTCAGGATTGGAGCTGGCGAAAACTGGCATGACTTTGTGTGCCATTGTATCGAGCAAGGCTGGGGAGGTGTGGAAAACCTATCGCTGATTCCCGGCTGTGTAGGGGCTGCACCTATCCAGAACATCGGTGCATACGGCGTGGAAATTAAAGATATTTTTACCCGGCTGGAAGCCCTGCATCTTACCACCGGCAACCTTCGCGAATTCCCTCACGCAGCCTGCCAGTTTGGATACCGGGACAGTATTTTCAAGCGGGATCATAAAGGTAAATATTTGATTACCCGGGTTGTCCTGACCCTGGACAAACAACCGAAGCTGAACCTCTCCTATGGTGCGATCAAAGAACAGCTTACCCGCATCACCGACACTCCCACTATCCGCGAGGTAAGTGAGGTGATTTGTGAAATTCGACGCAGTAAATTGCCCGACCCTGCCGAAATCGGCAATGCGGGTTCCTTCTTTAAAAATCCGGTTATTTCCGCAGCAAAATTCCGGGACTTACAAGCAACTTATCCTGATATGCCCCACTATCCTGCCGGAGATGCGGTAAAATTGGCCGCTGCCTGGCTCATCCAAACCTGTGGCTGGAAAGGGAAGCGGTTTGGGAATTATGGGGTCCACAAAAACCAGGCACTGGTATTAGTAAATTACGGCGGGGCAGATGGCGAGGCCATTTACCAATTATCCGGAGAAATCCTCGCTTCTGTCAGGCAGACCTTTGGAATCGAGCTGGAGCGGGAAGTGAATGTGGTGTAGGGGGAGAGTTTGGGAGGTCGGGAGAAGGGGAATCCGGGAGCTGATGAATTTATCGAATCATAAAGGGCTGAAAACTCCGCACATTCGCAGCGGGGATGTTGATTTCCAGCAGGTAATAACCAGGAGTCACCTTCCCTATTTCAAATATTTGACTCGTTTGGTTCTTTTTTTTAATGCTCTCCTGCCAAACTCTTTTCCCAGATACCTCCCGCAATACGATTTGTCCGGGATGTTGAGGCGGCATTGACCATACTATCTGAAAAGATTCCTTTGCTGGGTTGGGAAAAACCTCCCAGGCTGATTCGAGCGGAGTCTCCAGCGAGACATTCAGTACAGGGCTGCTATTTTCGATAATACGAATGGCCTGATCTGCGGCTATGTTTCCCAGCCGATCTATCTCTCCACTGGGCCAGGTAACCACAATTGAATCCACTATCGTCGCGGTGCCCAAACCTATCGAATACCAACTCGAATTTTGTCCTAAAAAGCCAATCCCACAATGGGTAAACCGAATTTGTTTTTGCCCATTTGCATAAACAGCTATCCATGCACCAATCCCATCCCGGTTGCTAATCGTTCCTTCCAGTTGCAGGCGAATATAATGGTTAGCACCTCCTATGTTTCGCCATAAATGAGAGGCATAGGGCGCTGTATTACTCACAAAAATATCCGGATAGCCATCAGCATTCACATCCCCTGCTCCATGTCCAAAACTCGCAACCGTATCACCCGGCATGGATTGTGGCATAACCGAGAACTGTCCATTTCCCTCATTTTCATATAAAGCACTTGAGAGATGTGGCTCTGGCCCCGGAACCATTCCACTGACATACAGATCTAAATCCGCGTCATTGTCAATATCCAGAAAGGTTGAGGCCCAACCCGTGCTGTAAAAGCCGACTCCCACAGAGTCAGCAACCTCTGTAAAGGTCTCATCCCCGTTATTTCGCAGGAGTTTATTGCCATGCGGCGTATTCGACACATATAAATCCAGAAACCCATTGCCGTCATAATCTCCAAAAGCGACACACATTGCATTCATCACCAGATTAGCACCTGCACTGATACTGATATCCTCAAAAGTACCATCGCCCATATTTTTCAGCAGGGTATTGATCTGGCTTTTGTCCTGAGCGATATAGATATCCGGCCAGTTGTCATTGTTGATATCGACAAAGGAAGCACAAAAAGGTGCCTTGGCAGAATCCGCTGCCCCTGCAAACAAGGTTTTTTCCTCGAAAGAGCCATCGCCTTTGTTGCGGTACAAATGATTGGAATTCATTCCCTGTTCCGCAAAAACCACGCGCCTGTCTGTTACATAGACATCCAACCAGCCATCCCGGTCATAGTCCCCCCAACAAGCCCCATAACTCGGAAGATTTTCTATTGGCAGGCCAGCAGCCAGGGTAACATCAGTCAGATGGAGATTCCCATCATTCTGATAGAGTCGGTTAGGCGCATTATAAGCCGTTACAAACAAATCCTTGTCACCATCATTGTCATAATCAACCCACAGTACCTGTTTGGTCTCTTCTGTACCACCAGCCAGTCCGGGCCTGATTCGCGTAAAAATGCCCCGGTTATTTCGATAAAAATAAATCGAATCTCCAGCCTCAGAGGCCACCGTCAGGTCATCCCAACCGTCATTAGTAAAGTCGCACAGACTAACGCCACCTCCGGAAGGACCCGTCCCGTAAGAATGTCCAATGCCACTTTGAAATGCAGCTTCCTGAAACACCTGCTGGCCCAGAGCAGCTTGTACTCCAAGGCACATACTCACGATCCATATCAAACGTATTCTCATATCTGAATTCGATAAAACAGAGCTTATAATTCCCTTAAACCATTAAAACCGGTATGGTAATCCACAATAAAATTAGCATTTTTAAGATTACCATATTGCCCAACAACCACAAATAACCCAATTTTACACATTTCTCAAACAATTCACCTATGCCCAATCTTCAATCCTCCTCATTTCTATTATGGGGATTAATATTTCTCTGCGGTCCATTTACATTCGGACAAAACGTAAGTGGATTATTGGAATATGATGCCCAAAAATCCTTCGATGGCTATAACCTTTTTTATCCGCATTCGCAGACCAACGTTTATTTACTGGACAACTGTGGGAGGGTCGTTAACAGCTGGACTGATAGTCTGTATCGTCCCGGCAATAGCGCTTATCTGCGTGATGATGGCAGTCTGATGAAAACAGGTTCCCGGGGGCCCGCCGCCAACACGTTCATTCAGGCCGGGGGTGCAGGCGAGGTCGTGCAAATCAAAGATTGGGATAATCAGCTCCTGTGGCAATATGTGTACTCAGACTCGACACATCGCATGCATCACGATATCGAACCCTTACCGAATGGAAATGTATTGCTCATTGCCTGGGAATACCGATCCGCAGCAGAAGCCTTTGCCGCGGGCCGGGATACGTCAATGCTCCTTAATAATCAATTATGGCCTGAGCAGGTTATCGAAATACAGCCTATCGGTACCGATAGTGGCGAAATTGTGTGGGCCTGGTATGCCTGGGATCATCTCATCCAGGATTTTGACAGCAATCAGGATAACTATGGTGATCCGGCGGCTCATCCGGAGCTCATCGATATCAATTATGATCCAACAAATGGTTTTCAGGATTGGCTGCATTTTAATTCGATTGACTACAATGAGACACTGGATCACATCTTAATCAGTGTACCGCGCTTTGACGAGGTCTGGGTGATCGATCACAGCACGACAACGGAAGAAGCAGCGAGTCACCAGGGGGGCACCTCCGGCAAAGGAGGAGATTTACTATATCGGTGGGGAAATCCCGCCAGCTATGGTGCAGGCAGTGCGGCAGATCAACGTCTTTATTTTCAGCATAATGCCCATTGGATAGCTCCACAGGCGGTAGCAGGTGATCCTGATTTTGGAAAAATCATACTCTTTAACAATCGGAATCCGGGGCTTTTCTCTTCAGCTGACATCATTCAAACCCCGGTAGCCAATGATGGAAGTTACTCACTTACAAATGGCAGCTATTTACCTGACAGCGCCCTATGGAAGTTTGGAGACAGCACGGCCAATCATTTTTATTCGGGTGGACTCTCCGGGGTTCAACGGTTACCCAATGGGAATACCTTGATTTGCTCGGGCCGGGAAGGGCTTATGTTTGAAATCACCCCACAGGAAGAGACCGTCTGGAAATATATCAATCCCCTTTGGAATGGTGTCCCTGCTGCCGCTACTGATACCATCCCCGATGGTTCCAACCTTGTATTCCGCCTGGAACGATATGGACCGAATCACCCTGCCATAGCGGGTCGGATACTCACTCCCGGCAATTCCATTGAACTCAATCCTGATACGGCTTTATGCAACTCGCAGGCGGTATCTATTGACCCGTCAATTCGAAGCAGCTTTCGACTCTACCCCAATCCCGGGAAAGATCGGGTGCTGGTGGAACTATTGGGAGAACCAATTCGGCGGATTGAGGTGTATGACCTCATGGGCAAACTTCAGTTTGCCCGGAATGCCCTGAATCAACAAGTAATAGAGATAGAAACCGGAGACTGGAGACGTGGGGTCTTTGTAGTCCGGATAAATGGAAGCTTGAGCAGACGTATGCTACTTCAATAAACAGGAAACGCCGCATGGAATGAACCATGCGGCGTTTTATTTGATCATTGATCAACTTTTTTTACGAATGCTATTGGGGCGTATAGACAGAAATCCATGACTCCCCATAGGCTTGTGCAGTTGCAGTAACTGTCAGAACACCTTGCTCATCCGAAACAATGCTGATATCAACTGATCCCCAAGGATCAGATAGGGGAGAAAAGGTAAGCTCTCCACATACATCCTTAAACTCTGCTGTGAGGTCAGAGGTTCCATAAGCACCTACATAGGGGCCAGAACCATACAATCCACCTGATGCATCAGCAATTGAATATATGCCGTCGCTCACTTTAGTGATTTCGACAGTAGCTGTGTTCGTGCTGTAATCCGGCAGGAAATCATGCTGAGAATAAGTGGTAACGGATTCGTAAGTACCTTCCAGTGCTGAGCTACAAGTTGCATCAATCACAACTGTCTTCGGCGAGCGGAACGAACCATTATTGGTATTAGCCACTAAGGTCAGGGTAAATGCATCTCCAAGTTGGAGGTCAGCAACAGCAGGTGCACCGGGAATACC
>CAYGTH010000027.1:0-14596 GCA_964352745.1 uncultured Bacteroidia bacterium | reverse complement strand
CAAAGGCAAAACCGAAGCGATGCTTAACACACCGCTTCGGTTAGATAAATTAGTTATCCCAGAAAAGCTTGTCAAACAGACCTACATTTCCGGAAGGAACATTCGGCCCATTCAAGTCGCGCTCACGCTGTGGGTAAGGATAGCGCTTAGGCAGGGAGGTTCCCGTAGTTGGTGTCAATACAGGCAGATCAGTTCTCCGCACATCTGTCCAGGACTCAAACTGGGTAAACATAGCGATATACTTCTGCTCCATGATATCTCCCAGGTCCAAATCTCCAGCAGTCGCCGGGATCACTGCATCCAGGAAGTCCTGAGTAGGCGCAGCACCTGTAACCTTGGTTACATTAGCCGTAACAGCTTCTGTGAAAGCGGCAAGGGCATCTTCCGTTTTTCCCTGACGGAGCAAGGCTTCTGCTTCGATAAACTTCACTTCATAGTAAGTGATGATCGGCATAGAAGAGTTGATAGATCCGTAAAACGGTCCCAACTCTGAAGCGTCTCCATTTAATGGATCCAATGGCGTTCCTGTCAGCTCTCCATCAGGATCCGGAGCCGCATAGAAAGGAAGGCGAGGGTCATCATTTACTTTCATCATATCAACCAATGTTGATCCCATGCGAAGGTCTCCCCGCTGAGTATTGAACTGGTACCAGGGATTTGCTTCCTGGGGATCAGCCGTACCATAAGGGATTTCCATGTCGCCAGAAGTAGCACCAATTGCACCAGCTTCAATCGCAGCAATTGCATTAGCTGCTGATCCGGCAGGATCTAGCAGAGACAAGTGGTTGTGATACCGCGCACTCAAGGCATTTGCAGCAGCAATCCAGGATGCAGCGTCTCCGCCAAAGATGATATCATCACTCCCAGGCGCAACCGCACTAGTCGCTTGCAAATCACCGATTCCTTCTGCCAGCAATCGTTGGATTTCACCGTACACGAAAGCCGCATCATCAAAGGTAGGGGCAGTATTCTCGGCACCTTTGAGAGCTTCGGTCCAGGGCACATTTCCCCAGGAATCCACGAGTGTCCCTAATGTAAGTGCTTGCAGAATTTTGGCAACTCCAGCATAATGCGGAGAAGTACCATTTTCAACTGACTTGTCGATGATTACCTTCAAATCTGTCATATGACCCGCATAAATCGTGAAGGTCCACATGTTCCCCACATCACTCGCGATCACATTATACAGACTTGCGGAACCCATCTGACGGGCAATACCTGTCTGCGTCTGCAGAAAAACCTGGCTATACCACGCAAGATCTTCTCCCAGCATGGAGCCTATATTGACGATAGCACTAGGCAGGAGTAGACTTTGCGGTACATCAGTCGGATTATTGGGATCGACTGCATATCCCTCTACGAAGCTATCGCAGGAAGAGTAGACAAACAAAACGCTTGTCAACAATCCCAGGATAAATATTTTATTTAATTTTTTCATTTCTGAATACTAAAATGTTACCTGACAATTAGAATGACAATCTGAGAGCACCAACGTAGCTACGGGTATTTGGCATATTGAAATAATCAAAGCCAGCACCATTACTCACGCCTTTGAGGCTGGTTTCAGGATCAATCCCTGAGTATTCTGTGTAGAGCCACAGATTACGTCCGGTAAAGCTGATGTCGATATTGCCAAATGGCGTTTTGTCAAGCAAACTCTTAGGTAAAGAATACCCCAGGGTTACTTCTCTCAATCTTACCCAGCTTCCGTCTTCAATAAACTGGTCAGTAGGTCCGGTAAATCCAGAACCTGGACCGGAGAAGTGCCAGGACTGATCCAAAGGCACTGCGATGTCATTTGCTACCCAGGCACCAGGATTTGTTTCCTGCTCACGGTAGCTGGACTCCAATACGCCATCAAATACTTTTACCGTATTGTTGAAACGGTTGTTATCTGTGTCCTTGTGTGCTCCGAAGTAGTACAAGGCTCCTTTAGTACCATTCCAAAGGTCTCCTCCCTGGCGAATATCCAGCAAGGCCGAAAGGGTAACTCCTTTATAGCTGAAGCTATTGTTAATTCCCATCAACCAATCCGGGTTAGGATCTCCAAGGATATCACTTTCTTCTGCCTGGAGGGGATGTCCGGTGGCATCGTTGATAATCAATTGACCATCAGAAGTTTTCTCATATACAGGGCCGAACAGGAGTCCATAAGGTTGTCCTACGATCGCACGTGTACTTGCACTTCCAAAGTTCTGGCCGATAGATAAAAATTCCAGATCATCTACCAACTCAACCACTTCGCTTTCGTTGCGGGTGAAGTTGGTCATGATATTCCAGGTAAATCCACTACGGGTTTTGATCGGCGTAACATCTAATACGACCTCAAATCCGCGGTTTTCTACTTTTCCTGCATTCAGTACAACAGAGGTAAATCCGGTAGTTCCAGGAATCTGTGCACCGATAATCTGTCCTTCAGAAGTCTGGTTGTAATAGGTCGCATCAATGTTCACACGTCCGTTCAGGAAACGAAGGTCAAGGCCAACTTCGATAGAAGAAGTTTGCTCTGGCAAGATGTTAGGATTCCCTAACAACCCGCTTTGCGTAAAGAGGTTTTGACCTAAGAAAGGAGCAGAAACGCCTGTAATAAACCCTCCCCCTGCAGTTCCGCCTACAAAAACAGTACTCAGCAAGTATGGATCCGGCTCTTTTCCTGCTTCTGCATAAGAAACGCGAAGCTTACCAAAGGGTAAAATGGATCCATCAGACAATCCCAATGCTTCTGTAAATACGAACCCAAAGCTCGCAGAAGGATAGAAGAAGTTATTCTGGTTGTTTCCAAAAGTAGAAGCCCAGTCATTACGAGCGGTAAGGTTGAGGTACAACATCCGCTTGTACTCCATCTGCAAGTCTCCAAACAGACCTGCAATGCGGCGTGTGTCCTGGTCTTCCAGCGCACGGAAATTGCTGGCATTGCTCAAGTTGAAGAAACCTGGAATCGTAAGGCCAGTACCTTCCGTAAAAATAGTTTGGTTGAAGCGATGATTCAGGTTACTTCCCACGAGTAAAGTTGCGGCAAAGTCTTCTGTAAATTGCTTGGACGCAGTAACAAAGAGGTCAGAATTTACCTCAAAGTAACGAGACTGCTGCTCTACGAGTTTACCTGATACATTTCCACCGGAAGAATTGATTCCAAAGCGCTGCTTACGGAAATCACTCCAGGTATCAGCTCCTAAGCGATAGGTAACGTCCAACCAGTCCAACGGCTTATAGGAAACGGAAGCATATCCATTGATTCGGTTTACGGTTCCATCCAATGGGTTTTCGTACGATACCCAGTATGGGTTATCATATCCTCCACCGCCCCGATAGTTCCGCTGGGTTCCATCTGGATTCAGATAAGCAGCTGTGTTGTTTTCGCCGGTAATATCACTCAGGCCAAAGCTGTTATCAAAAGAAGGAGAAGTACGCAGTAGGCCGAGCATTACTCCATTTACATTTGATCCCTGCTGGATGGCAGTCTGACGCGTATAGGTGTACGTCAGTGAGGAAGTGGCAGTCAATTTTTTACTCAATTTTGCCTGACCACCTGCACGAACTGAAGTCCGGTTAAAGTCAGAATTAGGAACAACTCCTGTGTGGTCAGTATTGGAAACACTTAGGATAAAGTTATTATCCAGGTTTCCGCCTCTAAGGGTGACATTGTTATCCCACTTGCGGCCAATCTGAAAATAGTCTGCCGGGTCATATGTACGAGCAGCTTCTCCAGTAGCATTTGGGGAACTGGCCAATACCAGATTTCCACTACGGTCCCAGTCAGAGGTCAGATCTCCATCATAAGAGAGGCTGCTGATCGCAGGTCCCCATGATACAGAAGTACGACCGATCAGGTTTCCACCAAACCCTTGTGCATAGCGCTGATTCAGCTCAGGCAATTTATTTACCTCGTCGAAAGACAGGGAAGTGCTGTAAGAAACATTTGTTCCTCCATCTACGCTTCCGCCTTTTTTGGTGGTAATTACGATTACCCCGTTAGAGGCACGAGAACCATAAAGTGCAGAAGCTGCAGGACCTTTCAATACACTGATTTCAGCGATGTCTTCAGGGTTGATATCTACCGCACGGTTTGTCCAGGTAGCGTCTCCCAATTGGTCAAACGTTTCTCCCAGATTCGTTACCTGTGAATTATCAACAGGTACTCCGTCAATGACAAACAGGGGCTGGTTACTTCCTGTCAGAGAGGCATTACCCCGGATGACAATGTTTGCCCCTGCACCTGGAGAACCACTGGTGTTGGTAACCTGTACTCCGGCAACTTTTCCGGAAAGGGCACTTACTACATTGGTTTCACGAGAATTTACAAGTGCGGAACCGCCTACTTCCTGCACGGCGGAAGTGATGGCCCGTTGCTCTTTCTCAATACCAAATGCAGTTACAACAACTTCATCAAGTTCCAATGCACTTGATTCCATTTTAACATCAATAACACTCCGACCAGAGATAGGCACTTCCATTTTTTTCATCCCTACAAAGGTGAAAATAAGGGAGGACCCCCCGTCGGGAACCTGGAGGCTGTAGCGGCCTTGATCGTTTGTGAACATCCCTACGGTTGTTCCCTGAACGATAACTGCTACGCCTTCAACTGGATTACCGTTGTCAGAATCGGTAACCGTCCCGGATACCGTCGACTGAGCCCATAATAGATTCAGTGACAGCACGCACGCGGCTGCAATAGTTAACAGTCTTTTCATTTAATAAAGCTTTTAGTTAGACTATGATTAACACTTTTTGACAAAGAACGAAAACTCAAATTTAACACATTCTTAATGGAAAGAACAAGAGAAAGTACAATTCTTACCTATACCTAACGCAACTTTTACCAATAAAGAAGCGTACAAGCGCAAATTTACCGATTCTCCTGATAGTCAAGGAGTACCGAAATAAAATCAATCGATTAGCAGTTCAATTCCCGTGCTCGTGCCCAGTATGTGAATATTTCATCCCAACAATCCATTTTTCATCTGTATTCTCATTCTTGCTGATTTTTGCAAGAACTGCCTATCCCGGCTTGCCATCAGGGTAAATAATTCTGTATCTTTGACATAGGAAGCAATTGATGGGTAAAAAGGTTTGTTTTTTTATTTTTCACAAAACGTGTGATACCCTAAATACATGTTTATATGAGTTGGTTTAAAAGAGTAGCGGACGGAATCAGAACCAAAACAGAGGACAAGAATGAAACGCCAGACGGCTTGTGGACCAAGTGTCCCGAGTGCAAAAGGCCGCTTCAGTCAAAGGCCCTTCGCAAGAATGCATATGTATGCACCCATTGTGAGCACCATCTCCGGATTGGCAGTGCGGAATATTTTGAGATCTTATTTGACGAAGGCGTTTTTACAGAAATAAATCCTGACTTATCACCTGCCGATCCCCTTACATTTGAAGATACCAAGAAATATCCCTTTCGGATCAAGTCGTCTCAAGAGAAAACCCATCTCTCAGAAGCGATCCGGACAGCACATGGCCTGATAGAGGAGAATGAAATAATGGTAGATGTCATGGACTTCCGGTTTATTGGCGGGAGCATGGGGAGCGTGGTGGGCGAAAAAATATGCCGATCAATTGATGTATGCCTGAAACGTAAAATCCCCTTATTAATCGTTTCAAAAAGCGGTGGGGCTCGAATGATGGAAGGGGCATTAAGTCTGATGCAAATGGCAAAAATCAGTGCCAAGCTGGCTCAATTAAGCAAAGCACAGATTCCTTATATCTCTTTACTCACCGACCCCACGACTGGCGGCGTTACAGCAAGTTTTGCCATGTTGGGCGACCTCAATATTGCGGAGCCCAATGCTTTAATTGGTTTTGCTGGCCCCCGGGTTATCAAAGAAACCATTGGCAGGGACTTACCGGAAGGATTTCAGCGATCCGAATTTGTGTTGGAACATGGCTTTTTAGACTTTATTGTAGACCGAAGAGAATTGAAAGAAAAGCTAACCTCGGTGGTTTCCATGCTCATGTTGGCTCAGCAAAAAGTAACTTCTTAATCAGTGGCAACAAGATAAAAGACAGTAGGTATGAGTCGACTGTCAATTCCCCACATGGCCCAGGAAAGAGAGGCAACCATTTCTCTAATAAAACGCAAAACGGAACCTGACATCATCAGGTTCCGTTTTGCGTTTTGGGCGGATTATCTCCTCCGGTAACAATGGCTCGTTAGGCAACTTCTGCCTGAGCACCCAGTTTGGCGGCTAATACTGACTTAGAAGTCAGGCCAACATGCTTGTCAACAACCTCTCCTCCTTTAAAGATCAATAAAGTAGGAATACTCATTACGCCAAAATTAGCTGCCGTATTCCGGTTATTATCTACATCCAATTTGCCAATAACAGCTTTTCCGTCGAAATCTTCGACAAGTTCTTCTACGATCGGACCAATTGCTTTACAAGGGCCGCACCATTCTGCCCAAAAGTCGACTAATACCGGATGTTCTGATTTTAATACCACTTCCTCGAAGTTGGCATCTGTGATTTCAATAGGTTTTCCCATGTGATTATCAATTGAGATTCTGCAAATATTATAAAAAAACGAGGATTCTACTCCCCGGCAAACTTACGCGATTAATTCGGTAGGTACAATCCTCTCTACCCACTCGTTTTAATCGTCCTTACAAATATACTCCCAAGAGGCCCTTAGGGTTATCGGCTATGCGACAATTCAGTTTGCACCTTATAGTTTTTCCCCATACGCATCTATTTGTAATTGAACTTTTCGGCCCAGCAAGGAAGCAGCGCTACCGATTCCAAATACACGCCTGTCTAATTCCAACTCTCCCTTAAAATGAGCGACTTTGCCAAACTGACTTTCCTTTACCTCAACAATCCTGAATTTAAGCTTCACCTTATAGGTAATCCCTTTTAAGGAAAGCTCCCCCAATGCGATGAATCGGCTCGGGTGTTTCCCTTGCCTCACTTCATAACTAACAAAGGAAGTCGTAGGAAAAGCCTGCTCATTCAAAAACCTATTCCCCTGTACCTTCCTGTCACGCATCCGAATTCCCGACTGGATAGATGCTATCGGAACAGATGCGTACACATATGCTTTACTCAGGCCCTCGCCCAGGATGATCTGGCCTTCAGGACGAGCGAAAGTCCCCCGCGACCAAAGGAGTCCCAGGTGACGGATACGATAATAAATGGAGGAGCGCTCAGAGATTATCCGCCAGGTAGCCATGTAGGAAATTTGGTTGAGAAACGTGTCTGACACCAAAGGTACAATTGAATCAGATTAAATGCACGGGCATTGCCGGAGCAGTTCAAAGCATGGAAAATGCAGGAAAGGATTCTTTCGAAAACCTATAAGAAGTGGTAAAAAACTAACACATCTATTCTGTTTCTTACCTAATATTTGCGTGTCCTTATCGGCAAGTATCTAATTGGCACACAAACAGGATCCCCCATACGGGTCATTCAGATATTAATATATTCGACTATCAATCAAGTGATTATATAAAATTTATTTCATTCCAGATAAATATATATCTAAATACAAATAGTTCATTTATAAAATATTACCACATCAACAGGACTCTATTATCCATATACTTACATTTGGCAAATCCGGTATAAATATTGTATAATTGTACGTGAATCTTGCTTCAACCATGTATCGCTCGTTCCCTAACTTTAACTGTTATTTTTTTAGTTATGAACAACTTTACTTCCCAACCCGCTCTTCTGGCCAATCATGATATCATCATCTGGCCGTTTTAACACACCCAATTCGAAGAATACACAAGCCTGGTGGGATTTACCTGCCGGGCTTGATTCATTTTGCCCCTAAGGGTTCCCGATATATCTTTGTATATGGAATTTGCGGAGCCTATTGAGGTGTTGAGACAATATTGGGGGTATGAGGCCTTTCGCCCCTTACAATTATCAATTATTGAGCATGTATTACAGGGAAAAGACACCCTGGCCCTCCTGCCGACGGGAGGCGGAAAATCTATTTGCTTTCAGATACCCGCACTCTGCAGACCAGGCATGGCCCTGGTTATCTCTCCTCTAATTGCCCTGATGAAAGATCAGGTCGAGCGACTCAATCGCCTCGGAATAGCTGCAACTTAAATCAATAGCACCATGCCCAGGCATCTGATTGATGCTAAGCTGGAGGGGGCCATGCAGGGACACTATCGATTTTTATATCTGGCTCCTGAACGCATCACAAGTGAGATATTTAAACTCCGGCTTCCAAAAATGCCAGTTACCTCGCTCGTAGTGGATGAGGCGCATTGCATCAGTCAGTGGGGGTATGATTTCCGCCCGGCCTACCTCAACATTCACCTGATCAGAGAAGCCCTTCCCAAGATCCCTGTCATTGCCCTAACGGCCTCTGCAACACCTGCCGTTCAATCGGACATCGCAAAACGCTTGCTACTCGACAAGCCGGGCATTTTCCGGCAAAGTTTTCGGCGGGAAAACCTTCGGTATTTTGTATTGGAAGAAGAAAATGTTTCTGCGCGTATCCTCGAAATCGCCAGCAGGACACAAGGTTCCGGAATTGTGTATGCACGCACTCGAAAAGGAACCGAAAAAATAGCCGAGATGCTCAATCGGCATCGATTATCTGCAGCGGCTTATCACGGAGGCATGAAAGCATCGGCGCGAGATGCCGTACAGCTATCCTGGCTGGAAGGAAATACCCGAATCATCGCAGCTACCAATGCCTTTGGTATGGGAATCGACAAGCCGGATGTCCGCTTCGTGGTGCACTACAATCTCCCATTTGACCTCGAATCCTATTATCAGGAAGCAGGCAGAGGGGGCCGAGACGGCAAAACAGCCCTGTCAATTGCCTTTAACAATTCCGTGGACCTGGCTGAACTGGACCGATGGACCCGGGAAAAATATCCCACCTGGGAACAGCTACAGCATCACTATCAGCAATTATGCAATTACTTCCGGGTCCCCACGAGTGGTTCGACATATGCGCTGCGTCAGCTCGATATGAAGGCACTCGCCCATACAACGGGCATTTCGGCTTTGCCTTTATACCAGTCTCTACGACTCCTCCACAATGAGGGCCTCTTGTTTTTGAGCGAAGAAAGCGACGATTTTGGCTATATTCAGATGCGCGCCACTCCGGAAGCCCTGTTGATCTACAAACAGCAGCATCCTACTCTTGCAGATTTTATTGACTTCATGCTGCGCACCTTAGGGGGTGCGAGCTTTATTCAGGAGGTACGATTTCTTCCCACCCACTGGGCACGTAATCAGGGCATGACAGAAGAAGCAATGTTATCCTTGCTGGACCGATTAAGTGAACATCGCCTCATTCTTTGGCAAGCCCCGTCGAGTCGGCCTACGATTCAGTTTCTCAGAAACCGCCATATGCTCACCCAGCAGGAATTGAATTGGGATAAATACACTTTCTTACGCGAGCAGGCTCATATCCGCCTGAAGCAAATCAAGGAATATGTATCCGGTACCACCATCTGTCGCAGCCTGAGTATTCAGCACTATTTTGGCGAACAGGATCACAACCCTTGCGGGAAATGCGATGTCTGTATCGGACGCCACAAGACCCGGGTATCCGATGTAGATTTTGACGAAATCAAGAGAGCCATTCTCAATTTTCTCACATCCGAATCCCGCACGTATCGGGAAATTCTGAATCAACTCCCTACTGGTACCCCTGCACAACGCGAAAAGGTATTGCGCTATCTCCTCGACAAAGAGATATTGCTGGCCAGTATTACGGGAAAAATCAGCATCTCAGCGAAATGAGTAGGAAAGAAAGAATATAGACATTAGAAATTGTCTGTCTTCTGTCTTCTGTCTTCTGTCTTCTGTCTTCTGTCTTCTGTCTTCTCTAAACCGGCATATGTTCCTCCGGAATTTCAGCTTCTATGATGGAGTCCAACATGCCTATATCCAGAATAGTTTCTCCTTTAACTGAGGTATAGAATGCGGGAAGAAAGCGATAGCCCCATTTTACCTCATCAAATTTATAGGAATATCGGGAATGCACGACTTGCGAGAAGGTCTCGTCAAAACCTTTGATAGAGATCAGGAATTCTGCGTTGGATTCTGTCAGATCAGTATCTGAGCGGGAATGAAGGGGGCTTTCCGGAGTGATGGGATGTACCAGGGTCCAGGTAAGAGGAAACAACGCCACGTGATTCCGCTCAAGTTCCAGGCGCTCAAATCGCTGCTTATACTTGTCTTCCTTTTTCTCAAACCACATCAAGACCACCATTGCCTCCAATTCTATTAATTGATTTTGGCGGCGATTGACAATCCGGAACATAAACCCGGCCTCGTCCTGATAAGGGGCAACAATCGCGTATTCACTATACCGGATTTTAGCTGAGGGCCTGGAAAAGCGGCCATACATAACGCCTGTTGCCAGTGCAAATCCCAATAAGCCTACCATGGCTTCAAACGAGGCAATGAGATTCGTAACAGATCCAAAAGGGCTAATAGATCCATAACCGACAGTCGTAAATGTCTGCACGCTGAAAAAAAAAGCGTGTCCAAATTGAGAAAACCAGGATTCGCCAGGAGCCCCCGTTAGGTTCTCTATGCCAGCAGACAAATAAAGCAGGGCAAAAAACGAATTCAAAGCAATATAAAACAGCACCACGATCAGGGCGAATACCCACCACCGAACCTGAATCAAGTATTGATAGGGATTAATCGCGCCGATTCCAGCGCCGATCCGTTTGACATTAAAACTACCGTCCTGGTTGATCAGTCGCTCGGCTCCGGGGCCAATTTTGGTGCCAAACCCGAGATCGCTATCTGCTTTTAGGTTCTGTTCTTGTTCAGCCATCTTTGGAAAATATTACGATAAAACATTGCCTCCGGCTATGGCAATAACCGGAGGCAGCGACAAACAAATCATGTATCGAGTTACTCCGCCCGGCGGGAGGTGTGGTGTCCATAGACCCAGCCTTCCTGCCCATCATAGGAAATTTTGTACCAATAGTCATTCATGTCCCGAATCTGTTCCTGCTGACCTTTTTCCAACACCCTGCAGATATCGCCTTTCTTTAATTGAAACACGACATTTTCGCCTTCTGTAGTAGGTTCTCTTCGTACGTTTAAGTTATCTCCCAGGATAGACATTTGATTATCTGCCAATTTAGGAGCACTACTTGCCTCCACCAATGCCTGATCAATCATACTGATCAATTGAGATTTGCTAAAGGCCGTATTTTGCGCAATCGACTGCAACAATTCTTCCCGCTTGGTTGGATTATCCTCCTGCATCGCTTTGGCATACAACACTGCCACTGCGACATCCGTTTTGTCTTCGCTCATATTCTGACCCTTCTGTGCCCAGCCCTGTGGTTTCTTTTCCTGACCAAATACTTCCACCCAATCAGGATTATCTCCCGGAACCAGCGAAATCAATTTCCCCGCCTCAAAACGCTCTCCTTTTCCGGTTAATAAATCAGGGCGACGATAGACTTCAATCGGTCCGGTCGCTGCTGCGAGTGTTGCATTTAATGCAAACAGGTATTCATTTACCCAGCCTTCCTGCCCGTCTGAAAGTTTCACCTTCAGGTAGGTTCTATCGTCCGTGGCTTCCTGGGATTCTCCCGTAAGGATTACCGTTTCACCAAAGACAATGGTAGCAAGGTATTTATTGTCTTTGGAACTGGATCCCGGATTCTCCCTCAAGCCGGCTTTATCCCACAGACAAACAGCCATGGGCTCAGCTTCTGGTTCGGGCGTTGCTTCTAAAGAAGCTTCAGCCATAGCAGCCTCGTCCGAAGATCCGGATTCATCGCCGCATGAAAACATGAATAAGGCCAGGAAAAAGGTACTGGAAATCAACAACTCTTTCATAGGGGTAAATTTTTGTCCCAAGATACATTATCCGGATAGGCAAATCAACCTCCAAAACCGAATAATTTTCACACTATCAATTTCTTTTATCCGTAGCAATTGGCGATTCGGTTTTTGCCTGATTCGCACGATCCGAAATAATATGAATATCTCTTTGGGGAAAGGGGATGGTAATTCCCAATCTTCGGAATTCCGCATCTACCATGAAGCGGAGGTCGCTTTTAACTTCTTCAATTTCAAATTTATTTTTTGACCAAAACAGCATTTGAAATTGCAGGGATGATTCTGCAAATGCGATAAAAAACACCTTTGGCTCCGGTTTTTTGAGCACTTTCCCGTGAGCCAGGGCACAATTCATCAATGCTTTCCGAACACGGGAAACATCTGATCCATACGCTACCGACACCTGAACTCTAAATCGGGTTTCCTGGTCATTGTGATCCCAGTTAATTACATTAAGGGTGGTGATTCGCGAATTAGGTACGATTACGATCGTCGAATCAGGGGTCTCAACCAAAGAGGTTCGCAGTCGAATTTCTTTCACCTTTCCGGTGATTTTTAACGTATGAACTTCGATCACATCTCCAACTTCTATCGTACCGTCAACCAGGATAATGATTCCGCTGAGCACATCATCAAAAACATGTTGCATTGCCAGGCCAATCCCTACAAACAAGGCCGCAGAACTCGCGACAAGAAGTGAGATATCTTTTACAAGCAGATTCAGAATCACCAGAATTCCCACGGAATAAATACCATATTTGATAATCTGGAAAACAGCTTCTTTCCGGCCACTCTCAAGGGGAATCCGACGTGAGAGGATGGAGCGTTTGAGAATTTTCTGAATCGACCAAACGCCTAGCTTCGCTGTCACCAGCACCAATCCGACCAGGATGATCGTAGCGGGGGTTAAATCAAACTTACTGGATTCTAACAGATTAGTGAGCAGTTCTTGCGCCTTGTCCATAGCAGTTGGAGGTTGAATATTTCAATTCAGATGAGCAATTCAAGCACCGGAATTGAAAATACACGGTGATTCACACAATAAACAGCTTAAATTTAGCATTTTAGCTATAGTTTGGGCTACCATATTCCCCAAAATATTCTAATTTTACACACCCAAAAGCAAATCAATTTTTCCGCACTATGTCTGACATTTCATTTTCCAAAGATTCTACCACTCAGGGCATCACCGACATTCAGGCCTTGAATGAAAAAATCAAAGAAAAAAGCGCCTTTATTGATCTGCTCAATAGCGAAGTCCACAAAGCAATCATTGGTCAGCACTACATGATTGAGCGCTTGCTGCTAGGACTCCTCTCAGGTGGTCATATTCTCCTGGAAGGCGTACCCGGACTCGCCAAGACGCTGGCCATTAATTCTATGGCAAAAGCAGTCAAAGGAGCATTCAGCAGAATTCAGTTTACGCCCGACCTGCTTCCGGCAGACGTCGTAGGAACGCTGATCTATAATCCCAAGACGCTTGAGTTTACGGTTAAGCGCGGGCCCATATTCGCCAATTTTGTCCTGGCAGATGAAATCAACCGGGCTCCGGCCAAGGTGCAGAGTGCATTGCTTGAGGCCATGCAGGAGAAGCAGGTAACCATCGGCGATGAAACGTTTAAACTGGAACGTCCCTTCCTCGTGATGGCTACCCAAAACCCTATCGAACAAGAAGGAACCTACCCGCTTCCAGAAGCTCAGGTGGATCGCTTTATGCTCAAATGTGTGATCGATTATCCCAAGATGGAGGATGAGCGGCTGATCATGCGGCAAATTGTCAACCAAACTGCAAGTCCGGTCAACCCGGTTGTCAGCCTTACAGAAATTCTAGAAGCCCGGAAAGCAGTACGTGAGGTTTATATGGATGAGAAAATCGAGCAGTACATTCTCGATATCGTATTTGCAACCCGGGATCCCAAGGCTGCCAAACTCGACAAGCTGGACCAGCTAGTGAGTTTCGGGGGTTCGCCCAGGGCTTCTATCAACCTGGCATTAGCCGCTAAGACTTATGCGTTTATCAAGCATCGGGGCTACGTAATTCCAGAGGATGTGCGCGCAATTAGCTATGACGTCTTACGCCATCGGATCGGCCTGACTTACGAAGCCGAGGCAGAAAATGTAACAACTGAACAGATCATCAGCCAGATTCTGGATGTAGTCGAGGTCCCATAGTCCAACTTTTATGACGCTCCCATCCCTGTCATTCTCTGGTAAGATAAATCGGTCTCCGATTTCCCGACGAGTCCAGATAGCAGGGTTTTTATTCCTATTTGTCCTCCTGACAGGCACGGTAGGCTATATGTATCTGGATGATTCGATCACCTGGTTCGACGCCTTGTACATGACCGTCATCACCGTATCCACGATCGGGTTTTCGGAAGTCGTCGATCTCTCAGAAAATCCCGCAGGGCGGCTATTCACCATTTTTATCGCTTTCGCGGGGATTGGAACTGTTACCTATATGCTCTCGAATTTTGCAGCGCTGGTAATTGAAGGGGAATTAAAAGACAATTTCATCATCCGCAGAATGGAAAAGAAACTCAAAAAAATCAAGGGGCATTACCTCATCTGTGGCGTAGGAGATGTCGGTTCCTATATTGCTGAAGAACTCTTCAAAACGCAACGGTCTTTTGTCATTGCAGACATAGACCCTGAGCGAATATCGGAGCTTCAGGAGCAATTTAATGGGGTCATTGCCCTGGCTGGCGACTGTGCGGAAGACGATTTCCTGGAACACCTAGGACTGGATCGATGTGCAGGGGTATTTATCGCGACGGGAAACGACAACCTAAACCTGG
>CAYGTH010000026.1:22887-30152 GCA_964352745.1 uncultured Bacteroidia bacterium | reverse complement strand
CAGGTTCCTGAAGTCAGCATTTTCTAAGGAAATTAGCGTTCCAAACATGGTCTTATCTCAGATGGCCGAAGCCCCAGCCGCTTAGCGGGATTTGTAATCCCGCAACAGGCTTTCAAAAACCTGCGACGGGAAACAAGGGGTTTGGGATTGCAAATCCCGAAGAGCAGCACCAAAGCCGAAATCCCGAATTCCATTCGCGGCGCGGTTCTGTTTGGCCGTTTGAATGTTTGGGGTTTGAGGGTTGGGAATAAACATTCAAACTCTCTCAAACAAGGCCATCCCATGCGCATTCGCGCCCGACAGCAAAAAGAAGCTGGCCACTTTTTGCCTGCAAGCCTTGCCCCTGACTCCTCTTATCTTTTTTCTTCCTTCTAACATCTTTTCTCTTTCCTTATCTTCCCACATGCTAATCTTAATCGGACTTTGGGTTTCCTACTTTGTCATTCACAGTGTGCTCGCTGCTGATGGGGTTAAAAACTGGTTTCAGGAGCGTATGGGAGTCCATTTTCGATATTACCGACTGGGATATAACCTCATCGCAATCTTTACCCTGATTCCGGTATTGGCCTGGCAATTTGGATCGCCTGCGCAGATGTTGTGGGTAGGAAACGCCTGGATTTCAGGACTGGGCTGGGGCCTGGTACTATTAGGCATTGGAATCATGGGAGCCGTTTTACGTGTCTATGACTTGGGTGAATTTACCGGATTAGCCTACCTCGAAGCATCAGATGGTGAGCCTGAACCCCAACTCTTGACAAAAGGCCTGCATCGGTATGTCCGTCATCCACTCTATTTGGGGATATTGGTGCTGATGATTGGGTTTGTTGGGGTAAATCAAACAGATTTGAGTGTTGTGTTGTTTGGAGTAATGTTGGCCTATCTGATTATCGGTAGCCGATTGGAAGAACAAAAACTCCTGAGTCTGCATGGGGAAGCCTATCGCAGCTATTGCAAGGGTCGGAACAGGCTTATTCCATTTGTGTATTGAGCCTGTACCGCTTGTCAGGCGGAGGACACTTGGATTGACACGGATTTTCGATATTTGAATTATGAATATGTCTCTATTGAATGATAAACTGGCTCAGAGCATGAGCTATGAAGCATACCGATCGCTGATCGACGATTTATTGGAGCACAACCAAACTACCGGGCCCAACCATTCGGAGAGTATGCTGGAATATACCCGGATGAATGTCCGGAGAATGAATCGGGTGGATAAAACGATTCGCTTGACGGATGAGATGCAAGCGACACTGGGTGAATTAACTCACGCTTATACCTGGCTCGTGATCACGGAGGCCTGGTGTGGCGATGCTGCCTATATTGTGCCTGTATTGCAGAATATCGCCGATGCTACCGAACGGGTAGAAATGCGTCTGATCTTGCGGGACGATCACCCCGAACTCATCAATGCCTATCTGACAGATGGCGCCCGGGCTATTCCCAAACTCATTGTGATCCACGATGAATCCGGAGAAGTGGTCGGTACCTGGGGGCCGCGTCCCGCACCCGCGCAGGAACTGCTGTATGCCTACAAGGCAGAAGTCGAGCAGAGGCCTTACAGTGAGTTTGCAAAAGACCTGCAGGGGTGGTATGCACGAGACAAGAACCAAACCTCCCAAGCTGAATTGGTCAACCTGATTCGTTCCTGGGATAGCCTGCCAGTGCAGTAAGACCGCGCTGGTTTGTGGGGGATTCTTATGTAATATTCGGACGGGAGAAGTTTATCTTTGGCTCGGCATAAGTGAAAGAATTATCTTAAATTCGTTCCAGATTCCTTATAAATAGACTACCTACTCATTCGGCGTGTCCGAATCAATCAAATATAGTAACAACAATGACTTACAGATTACAGAAAGCAGCAGTCCTGGGTTCTGGTGTGATGGGCGCAGGCATTGCCTGTCATCTTGCCAATATCGGGATGGATGTGCTCATGCTTGATATTGTACCATTTGATATCAGTGAACAAGACAAAAACAATCCCGTTGTGCGAAACAGCCTCGTAGATGGGGCACTGAAAAATGCGTTGAAATCCAAGCCCGCGTCGCTCTATCGAAAAGACTTCGCTTCCCGTATCCGGACCGGAAATTTTGACGACAACTTCGAAGAAATTGCGGATGCAGACTGGATCATTGAAGTAGTGGTAGAGCGGCTGGATATTAAGCAGCAGATTTTTGAAAAAGTTGAAAAATACCGCAAACCCGGTTCCCTGGTAACTTCTAATACCTCCAGTATTCCGATCAGTATGCTGGTAGAGGGACGTTCTGAGGATTTTAGTAAACACTTTTGTGGTACGCACTTTTTTAATCCTCCGAGATACCTGCCGTTACTGGAGGTAATTCCACATGAGACGAGCGATCAGGCGATGATCGATTATTTTATGCACTTTGGAGATGTGGTTCTGGGAAAACAAACCGTCCTCTGTAAGGATACGCCTGCCTTTATTGCGAATCGGGTAGGGGTGATGTCCGGAACGAAGATGGCCATGCTTACGGAAAAGTATGACATGCGGATCGAAGAGGTGGATGCCATTACGGGTACCCTCATCGGACGACCCAATACTGCGACCTATCGCCTTCAGGATTTAGTAGGGATTGATACCAGCGATAAAGTGAGTGCTTTTGTCCTCAAGACCGTGGAAAATGATGAATTCATTGATTCGATCAAGGACATGGAGATGCCCGCCTATATGAAGTTCTTATTGGAGAATAAGTTCTTTGGCAATAAGTCCGGGAAAGGGTTTTATGAAAAAACAGGCAAAAAAGATGAAAAAGGAAATCGAATTATCAATGCGCTGAATTTAAAAACCCTGGAATATGAGCCTTCGATCCGGCCTAAGCTGGCGCTGGTAGGAAGTGCAAAAAGAATCGAGCGTTTTGACAGAAGAATCCCTCACCTGCTGGAAGGAGATGAACGGGAAAGTAAGTTCCTGAGGGAATATTTTGCCTCCTTGTTTTCCTATTCTGCTAATCGAATTCCTGAAATTTCAGATGAATATTACAGCCTGGACGATGCCATGCGAGCAGGGTATATGTGGGATTATGGCCCATTTGAATACTGGGATTTCCTCGGATTAGAAAAAGGAATCGAACTGGTTGAATCTTGTGGCGAGACCTTGCCATCTTGGATTCGGGATATGCAAGCCAAAGGACTGACTTCTTTCTATAAAATGGAAGGCGGCAAGCGCAAGTATTACAACCTTACCACCCAGACCTACCAGCCGGTACCCAGCGCAGAGGCATTCATTATTCTGGATACGTACCGAGGGAATACGCCTGTTCTCAAAAACAGCGAATGTACGGTTCATGATATTGGAGATGGGGTGATGTGCCTTGAATTTACGAGTAAGAGTAATGCAATTGGAGATGGTATAGGCCGCGGCATTCAGGAAGCCATTGACCTGGCAGAAGCAGAAGGCTGGAACGGACTCGTGATCGGGAATAATGCCAAGCACTTTACCGTCGGAGCCAATCTGATGAATGTAGGCATGCTGGCAGCTCAAAAGGAATTTGACAAACTCGCTGAAATGGTGGACGGGTTTCAGCAAATCAATATGAAAATCCGGACTTCCAAAATACCGGTCGTAGTAGCGACTCAAGGGTATGTATTTGGAGGAGGGTGCGAAATTTCAATGCACTGCGATGCCGGTATTTATGCGGCGGAATCCTATATCGGGCTGGTAGAAGTCGGAGTCGGCTTATTGCCTGGCGGTGGCGGAACCAAGGAGATGGCCTTGCGCGCTTCTGACAAATTCTTCGAAGGAGATGTGCAAATGCCAACGCTGATTGAGCATTTTCGGACTATTGCAACAGCAGCCGTTTCGACCTCAGCCTGGGAAGCCTACGACCAGGGATATTTGCTTACCGGCAAAGACTTTGTGTCTGTCAGTACGCCGCGCAACATTGGAAAAGCCAAGGAAAAAGTATTGGAACTGGCCAAAGACTATGTCGCACCTACCCCGAGAGAAGATATCGAAGTCCTCGGCAGAGCGGGTATTGCCACCTTGTACACGGCTATCAATGAGTTCCGTCTCGGTGAGTACATGTCGGACTACGATGTCGAAATTTCTAAGAAAATAGCCGATGTCCTATGTGGGGGAGACCTCACCTACAGCCAACAGGTCAGTGAACAATATTTACTGGATATCGAAAGAGAAGGATTCCTGAGTCTCCTCGGCAATCAAAAAACCCTTGATCGGATTCAGTATTTGTTGATGAATAATAAGCCTTTGAGAAATTAGTAGTGAGACCGGGAAGTCGGGAGATAGAGAGGTAGGGAGGCCATTAGGTCTGAGGAGTAAACTTCCTGTAACTTTTTTAATAGGTATGAAACACGAATATCGAGATCTGAGAATATGGCAGGACGCAAGAAAGGTAAATAAACGGGTGTATGAAATGTCTGGAGAATTCCCTTCAGCGGAAAAATATGGATTAACCAGTCAGATCAGGCGCGCTTCTATTTCGATTGCTTCAAATATATCAGAAGGCAGTAGCCATAGAAGTAATGCGATGTTTATGAAATACCTTGACCATGCCTTAGGTTCCTTGTGTGAAGTTGAAACACAATCCTATTTGGCACTCGATATTGGCTACATCTCAGAAAATGAACTTAATGAGATGATAAGTGAAACGGATAAGTTGAAACGAATGATTATTTCTTTTATGAATAAGCTGAGGGAATGAGAATTCTCAAACTCCCCTTTTCTCGAATTCCCCATTTCTAATCCTCTATTTAACATGGAAGCATATATTGTAACCGGATACAGATCAGCAGTTGGCAAAGCCAAAAAAGGTGGATTTAAGCATTACCGGTCAGATGACCTGGCGGTAAAAGTGATTCGGCACATGATGTCAACGGTACCGGATCTTGATCCGAAGATCATCGATGACGTCATCGTAGGCTGCGCCAATCCCGAAGGGGAACAAGGCTTGCAGGTCGGCCGTTTGATCTCTGCCCGTGCGCTTGGGAAAGAAGTCGCAGGGATCACGATCAACCGCTACTGCGCATCAGGCCTTGAGGCGATCTCGATGGCGGTAGGGAAAATCAAAGCAGGCTTTGGCCATATCTATATCGCCGGGGGAACGGAGAGCATGAGCCTCCTTCCAATGACCGGCTATAAACTGTCGCCAAGTTATGAAGCGGCGATGGAAAATATCAATTACCACGTGAGCATGGGCGCAACGGCGGAAGCGGTTGCCAAAAAATACGAAGTGAGTCGTGAGCAGGCAGATGCCTTTGCGTTTCAGTCGCATCAGCGGGCAGGAGCAGCTATCGACAAGGGCCTCTTTAAGGATGAAATTGTCCCGATTACGGTGGAAGAAGTATTTGTCAAGGATGGCAAACGCGTAACTTCTTCTCATACCGTAGCCATGGACGAAGGCGTTCGGAGAGATACTTCCGTAGAAGGCCTGGGACGCTTACGCGCAGTGTTTAAGAATGGCGGAGTTGTAACGGCAGGTAATTCTTCACAGACTTCTGACGGAGCCGCTTTTACCCTTGTCATGAGCGAGGAGATGGTTAAGCAACTCAACCTGGAGCCCGTAGCAAGATTGGTAGGCTGTGCTGTGGGTGGCGTGGACCCTCTTTATATGGGCATCGGCCCTTGCGTAGCGATTCCAAAAGCCCTGAAGCAAGCAGGATTGACCATTGGAGATATCGAGCAAACGGAATTGAATGAAGCCTTTGCCACACAGGCCCTGGCGGTCATGAAGACGGTAGGACTTGATCCAGAGAAGGTAAATGTAAATGGCGGGGCGATTGCCTTAGGCCATCCCCTGGGCTGTACCGGTGCCAAACTGAGCATCCAACTCCTGAATGAAATGCGCCGCCGCGATCAGAAATACGGCATGGTAACCGCATGTGTTGGCGGTGGGCAGGGAATTGCCGGAATATTTGAACGATTGAGCTAGCGCTCCCTTTTTTATAGGAAAACAGTCAGCCTGAATCAATGATTTGGACTGGCTGTTTTGCCATATAGGCGTATGCTCACCGCTCCCCAAATTGTCACAGATACAAAGATCAGGGGCAGGAAATAGTAAATAAACGGCATGGGGTTGAAATGCAGGTAGCAGACCAGATAGAGCTTCAAACTGGCCAGCAGGACCAGTGGAGAATCAGCGTAGCGTCGCTTGTGGAGAAACCACAGGCTTCCCAGCAAGGTAGCCAAAACGGTCAGGATTTGAGTGAGTTGAAGCGCATTGAGTTTACCGCTGATCTCTCCCGGCCAGTACTGAAAGAAGTAAGTGGCCAGGCCCACTCCTTGAGCAAGGATAAGTGGTTTGCCTGATCCGGTACGGATACTCAAATCGCTCCAGTTACCCAGGGTATGCTGCAAATGATAAGCCATGCCCCGGGAAAAAATGGTCCAGTCCTGGCTCAAAAAAGGAAGGATATAGCAGATCAGTACTGCTCCTCCAATGATGCCCATCGAAGTAAATCCCTTTTTTCGGGGATGTGTTTGGAAGAGGACCCATAGGTACAGCGGTACCCATAGGGCGATGTAGTATTTGGAGAGGAGACAAAGAGATATGGCTAAAGCTTGAAGCATTATATTTTCTCGAAACAGACTCACCGCCAGTAAGAGGTAATAAGCGGTAATGAGGGGCGCAACACTTTGCCCGATCACCATATCAGTCTGATGCAAAATTGCCCAGATGATCAGGCCAGGAAGCAAGGCTAGGACCCATTGAGTCCAGTTGGGGGCTGAGGTATTCCGGAAAAGGTACACTGCAAACAGGCTAATGCCCACCAGTACTCCATAGCCCAGCCATCTGTAATCAATCCCCAGGAGCTCTGGCACAATAAAAGGCCCCCACTGTAAAGGCATATAGGGCGAAAAAAGCGGGTAGCCAAACTCGTGGATCGTCTGATAGGGACTCGTTCCTTCATAGAAAAAACGGCGAACCATGACCTCTATTTGCGGAATCACATCCGATTGACTGATGTCAGCCGGGTATTGGGATAATACCTGAATGAATAGCGGAATGCTGATGAGTATTCCCAGAAAAAACAAGCCATAATAGATCAGGGAACCGTGCTTGTGTCCAGCAATTTTGGCGGGAATATTCCCTTGTTTTTCGTCCTTGGAATTCCTGAGGCTATACAAAGGGAAAATTCCTATCAGCAGGGAGAGGAGGAAAAAAACGAATGGCGCCGCATTCCCCAGCATTCTGCCACTCCGCCAAAAACTCAGCATTGCCAATTCCAGCAAGATGAGTAGCATCAGGATACCGGATTTCTGAGTAGGGGAAAGGGAACTAGACATG
>CAYGTH010000026.1:3492-22787 GCA_964352745.1 uncultured Bacteroidia bacterium | reverse complement strand
CTTGTATCTGGAAGTTGCCTGCTTTTTTGTTAACCCTATTTCTTTTTCTTGGTAAACTTTTTCCTTCCATCACCGACACTGAGTTGGGACAGTTTCCAGGTAGCAGTTAACAGAAAGTATTGGGTGAGAGATTCGACCTCCTCTTCTTCGATATAGGTGTCCCTTGCGACCCGGCGAAATCCAATATTCTGACTCAATAAATCGGTTCCGGAAAGTTTGAGTTCAAATCGTTCGTCTCTGAAGGGATAATTCAATATTTCCGCACTCCAAATAGGAACAGTTTGTTGTTCATTGAAGGCATCCCCCCCATATTTGCGATAGGAAAAATTCGAGCCAATGGTCCACATGGTGTTCAGGACAAAATCTATATTGGCTACGTAGCGTTGGTTGAAGGTATTTCGATTAAATTCTTCCCGCCCGGCATATTGCGTCTGGTTCATATCCCAATTAGCCATCAAGTAGAAGCCTATCAATGTTTTGTCGCGGTTTTCCATACGCACCCGAATGGATTCTGAAAATCGCTCCACCGGCGTAGAGATGCCATTGAGGAAAACGATATTTTCTTCATATCCCCCATTGAGGTCCACACTCAACCGACTTTTGAGCCAGGGAAAGGGATAGCGATACCACAGGCGTCCGTCTAATTGCATCGCCCGATCGACATTGACAGGCTGACTTACCTGGCGAAGGAGGCTATCTACCGTTCGGCGCACACTGATCGCATCTGTAGCAATTTCAAGGTCGATAGAGGCCCCAAATCCCTTGCGTGTCTGCCGGTTGTATTTCCGGGCTCCTATTTCAAACTGGTGATTATAAGTCGGTAGCAGCGACGGATTGCCCTGATAAATGCGCAGCGGATTGGTATTATCGATAAATGGCTGTAACTGGTAGAGGGAAGGTTCCCGAACGTAAGTGTCATATTCGATTTCGAGTCGGAGATCATCTTCAAAGGTATAACGGATGTCCACATCCGGAAGGACGAAGTAAAACTGCTGATCGACAGCTGTATCAGCTGATAAATATTGGTTGTTCAATCGGGTTTGTTCTCCGTTGAGTCGCGCCCGAATCCGAAGATGATCCGTGTCAAGCCGATAGCCGAAGTTGATTCGGTTTTGTTCCATAGACCGCCGGAAATGGTTACTCAAGGCGACATTTCGAATGCGTGCCATACCATTATCGGGATCGAGATCAAATGCATCCCGGAGGTTGTCTTCGAGATTGTGCGAACGATTGAATCCTATCGAAAGGAAGTTATGCTCATTGATCGGCTCATTATAACCCGAATAGAAGCTGTAATTCCAGGTGTCTCCCTCAAAAATTTGTTCCTGAATCAGCTCCTCCAAATCAAATTCGCCTAAATCTTTATTGTACAAAGAGTTGGTAGCGCGAATGTCGGAATCCGTATCCTCATCCCCAATGCCTCCTTCAAATCCTAAATAGAGATTTCGGCCTTTTTTGAGAAAACGTTTTCGGTAATTGAGAGAAGTCCTGCCCTGTATCGCTTCCTGAAGTTTGCCGGTATTGCGTTCACTACCATTTTGCAAAATGCCTTCTACGTTGATACTTCGGTTCGTTGCATCATTGAGGGTATTCTCTTGAGACCAGCTACCCGCTGCTTGAATATTGATTTCCTGAGTTGAGTCGATTTTATGGCGAATACGCATATTAAATGCGTGACCGTCTGTACGCCTTTCCTGCAAGCTGCTATCTTCTGTGGTAAAGGTATTGTCCGAAAGGAAGTTTTCCCGATAGGTACGTTCCCGCCGGATCGTCCGGGCACCGCCATAGAGATAGGTGGTGGTAATGTCGGTCTTGTCGTTGATGTCATAATTGAGGTTGATACCACCAGCCTGGGTGGTAATAAAGCCATCGTCATTGCTCCACTGAGTAGGTAGGCCTACATTTACACCGCCGATTCCAACCTGGTCATTGTTCCAGTTCACATTGCCCATATTATCCCATCCCCCCATAAATTCCCGAATCTGGTCCCAGCCAAACCCGACTTCATTGACATTATTGGCCAGGCCAAGGATAGATAACTGCATCCGGGAGGAAAATCGGAAGGCATTAGAGCGACCCACGTAGCGATCATCCGGTAAGCCATAGCCTCCGGCAAGGGTCCCGAAGTACCCGCTTCGCTTTTCCGATTTGAGAACAAGGTTGATCGTCTTGAGCCGTTGGCCATCATCTACCCCCGTAAACTCAGATTCTTCGGATTTACTATCGGTAACCTGAATCTTGAGAATGGCATCAACCGGAATATTCTTAACGGCGAGTTTGACATTGTTTCCAAAAAACTCTTTGCCATCTATTTGGATTTTCTGGACGGGTTGTCCCTCTGCGGTAATGCTCCCGTCTTCCTGCACTTCTATGCCGGGCAGTTGCTCCAATAGCTTTTCCAGTACGGCGTTGGTTCGGGTATCGTAAGAGGCTGCATTGTATTCTACCGTATCGCCTTTGATCAGCATAGGCGTCTGCTCGGCTTCAATAAGGACAGATTCCGCCTCATAAGTTTTGATTTCGGTCGCCAGTGGAATTTGCCCGAGGTCATAGATGGGCTGACTACCATCGAGTTTGAGGGTATCGAAAAAGGCGGCATACCCCGCTGAGACTACAGATAACCGATACAAGCCTTCGGTTTTGACCTCGATGCTGAATTCGCCCAAGGGAGAGGTGATATTTCCGAGTGCGATATCGGCCCTCCTTAAGTCCCGCAACATAACTGTAATTCCAGATAAGGGCCGATTGAGGGTATCGCTTACTGTACCTGTAACTGTGACTTTCATTTGCTGGGCATGCAAAAGGGGAGAGGCAAATATGAGAAGACCAACCGCAAGGAAGACAATTCGAAGAATATTTTTCATGATGGGGTTTTGGAGAAAAGAGGCAATCACGAGTAAAATAGTTGGAAATCTGAGGCTAATCTGAATTACTATATCACCTGGAAAAAGTTGACCGATGACAAACGTTTGGTCAGGGCAAATTCATGAAAAAGGCAAGTTTCACATGACCGATCAGTCAAATGAGAAATTATGGCGATTCATACACTTTCCTGAAACCCAGGGGCTTATTATTCAGTACATAAATGGTGCACCCTGAATGGTAATGGTAAGCGGTATTTGGAACGAAAAAATAGTTTCTTTAGGAACATTTGACGGAAATAGGAAATTTTTCGGTTAAAAAACTGACTAATTTTACGCTTATTCTGACCGTTCCGAAAGAAAGGTTTGGTATGAAACCTATACTTCGGTATTTTTATGTCGATCGAATTAATTATTTTTTAGCCTCTCAACGACTCGTCGAATGACCATATTTGAATTTTTAAAACGCCACGACCTTCGCCTGCGAATTCCTCAACGCAATGACTTCGGCCTCCGCGTGTCTGACTGTTATCGGGAAAATTTTGAAGAAGCACCCCCAAAAGTAGAGCAGCAGGAAGGTCCTCATTTATTTCAAGTGAGAGATTACCCGGAAACCTTTGAGCGACAGATGATGATCCTCTTCAATGAATGGTCAGAAGCCTCTGAATTTGGGCGAAGACTTCGTGTTCCGGATGAGGGAGAGCAAATTAAAGCTGCGCGAGTAGTACTTCGCAGAAAAAAGAAACCAGAGTCTTCTGAAAATGAGCCGCAGCCCATTGTTCGAAAGAGGAAACGCATCGTTCGTGGGGAACAATTTTCCTCCCCTCGTGGTAGCGAACAGGAGTAAATATTCCTGAGTTTTTTTGTGCAAAAAATTATCCAATCCCGCTATGAGCTAGCTATGCTTATAGCGGGATTACTTTATAACAGATTTGCTTCTGTCTCAATTAGTCTCACCAGATTTTGCTGCTTGGCAGCCTCCAGTTTGGATTTCCCAATCGTAGTGAAATAGCGATGTTCCTGTAAAAATTGAATATTTTTCTCTTTCCACACTTCATCCGGGTATGTTTCTCCCCAGACAAGCAGCCACTCCTGACGGAGCCGGGGAAGTAGATCGAAAAAAGTGGGCTGAGAAAGGTGAAAAAGATCGGCGTCACATACAATCTGCTCGATAAGCGTTTTAGGAGCTTGCGGCATTTGCGTAGCTGCAATACAATCGAGGACGCGTTTCAATTGATCCGCAGGGTAATTGAATTGTGTGAGATGAACTTCCGCAATCTCCTGACTGAACTCTTCATGCTGCTCATGGCGAATGCTGAGCCCTGTATCATGAAACCATACTGCCAGCAATAATACTTCCCAGTCTTTCGGACTGAGTAGCTCCCGCTGGCCAATATATCGGGCGGCCTTCACCACGCCTGCTGTGTGGCTATAGTTGTGGAAAGGTAATTCCCGAATACGGCCCCTGTTAAGCAGGTGGCGGGCTGCCTCAATCGCTTGCTCAGAATAAGGGAGAAGGTTCACTGCAATCAGACTTAACATACACTATCAGAGTTAAGTAATTGGATAAAATAAGGTATAGTTGTCTCAGGTGTAATGTGTTGATTAATAGAAGATTCCTTTCTTTTGCCTGGCCCCCGTCTGCTTATTTGTCCCACTGAAATAGTACGGATACCCGTGCACCCGTTGAATGAAACCGCGCACCTTCCGGACCCATCGGATTCAGGTTTCGCTGATAGAAAACCTGAGTGCGGAGCCAGGTTTTACCCGAAACAGGAAATTCAAGGCCGGGGGCAATAGATATACTCCCCAGTTCAAGCGGCGAGCCTTTTACCTCCTTTGCATATGAGATTCCCTGTACATCATTATAGGCATAGGTATATTCCTGATGAACGGGTTTTTGTATCAGGATACCCGCCTCCAATGTAGGACGATATTTCCCGATCTCAGATAAATACCAGGTGCCATAGAAGGGAATTTCTAACACCGTATTTTCCGATTCAATCTCGTCCAGGTGTTCAAAATTGCCAATTTGGGCCAATTCGGGGAAACTATTGAGGTCCAGCCCCGGACGAGGTTCTGACTGAATGCGTCGAATGTGATAGGCATATTCTGCGGTTTGTAACCCTGTTCCCAAAGCAAATCGGGAGCCGAGTAACACCTCATATCGCAGGCCGATACCGAAGGTTAAAATGGGGGTAGCATAGGGATAAAGCAGAAGCGGCAATGAAAAAGAAGCACCTGCTCGCTGCTGGATAGAAAGGGGTTTTCGCATGCGTTTAGGCGGCTTGCGCTCGGCTATGGTGCGAGGGCTAAGTGTATCGGGAACTACGGGCCGGTCAACAAATAAAGTGTCTGGCAGTTGCTCATAGCTTGTGTCCACTGAGCTTGGTGCTGGGGCTTGGAGGCGCTGGGTTTCCGATAAGCCTGCAATTTGATTCGCAGTATCTGATAAGGGAATGAATGATACCTGCCCGGAATCCGCAATGGCCTTGCTGATAAGATCAGCAGGAGAAACAGACTCATCAAGGTTGTTGCTCGCGTAAGCAAGGGGGGATTTTAAATGGGGGTTTGATAGCTGAACGGAAGTAAATGAAGTTTGCTGGATTCTGGCTGCTGATTCCCACGCATAAGCATTTCGCTGTCTGTATCGCTCTGTTGCTAGGAGGCCGGTTTGAGCCGCTTGGAGGTAAATGGTATCTCGCTGAACCACAAGCCGCTCGATGGGCTTGACCCGCAGGGCTTCGAGGAGTTGCCCCATTTGATATTGCTGATAGCTGCCCCAACCGGTTAACAACAGGACTGCAACCAGCAGCAGGTGTGAACTGTGATCGCCCAGCCATTCCCGCCATCGCACATGTCGGGGGCGGAGCGCATGGACGCCTTCCAATTGGCCCGATAGCCTGGACCAGCCTCCTTCAAATGCGCCGGAATCCTCATGTTCCGCCAGCTTGCGCCGGAAAAACTTCCGCAATTGTTTGTTATCCATATCGTTCGACGTTCTCCTGATCCAGAATTGCTAACATCTTCTTGAGCTTGATTCGTGCCCGTGCCAGATTTGATTTGGAAGTTCCTGCGCTGATCCCAAGCTTCTCCGCGATTTCTTTGTGGGTATAGCCTTCTATTTCCGACAGGTTGAATACGAGTCGGTAGGCAGGGGTTAATTGCTGAATCAATTCAATCAGTTGTTGAGCCGAAAGGCGATCCAGGTTTTCTTCATAAATCGGGTGGTCGATCGCATGCACCAGATCCATTTGATGAAAATGCTTTTGGTGTTGCCGGAAATAGTCAATGGCTGTATGCACCAAGATCGCTCGAAACCAGCTCTTAAAGGCTTTTTTTCGATTGTAGGTTTTGATGCGAAGAAAGACCTTCATGAAACTGTCGTTGACGATCTCTTCGGCTTCTTCCCGGTTATTGGAATACCGCAAGCACACGGCCATCGCATAGCCATAGAACTGCCGATAGAGTTCTTTCTGGCTGTTACGGTCTCCTTTTCGGACCCCGCTTAGGACCTGCTTCAAGTCCTGGGAAGTGCTTGCTGCTTTCAAAGATGTATCATTAATCTCTGTCCCTAGTCGGAGGATGTTGCGAAAGGGTTGCGTCCCACTGGTAATAAGATACCCAGGAATAAGGAATAATGGATCGCTTGGGGAACCCCTTTGTTATGTTCTCAAAACTGTAATCGGTAAGAGAGATGCTGCAAGCCCATTGACAGTTGGCCTTTTCGGTTGCTGCGACTGCCTGATTTGCGGCGATGAATACGGGGAATGAGCCATCCGGCAAAAGCACCGACAGCGTAGCCCGCTATTACATCAGTAGGGTAGTGCTTCCCGGCTTTGTACCGAAAATAGCCCGTGGCCGCCGGAAGGGTTACCGCCAATGCCCATACATAGGGCTTTAAGGGAGAATTGGGGTGATAATCAGCATAAACGGTAGCAGCAAAAAAACAGGAAGCTGCTGAAACGGAGGTATGGCCTGAAAAAAAAGAGGCACGGGCTTCATGTCCGATTTTTTTGTTGAAAGGCGCATCTTCGTTATATACAAATGGCCGGGGCCGGAGCGCAATGCTTTTGGTGAAATCGGTTAATCCACTGGTGAGCATTAGCGTTTGTATGTACATCAGGCCTATTGTTGGTACATCTTTCCGAATGTGCTTGCTGGCCATCAGGCCGAGGGGCGCAAACTCCGCTCCATACAAAAAATAATCGCTGGTGATACTGGCCTGTGGGGACCAGTTTTCTGTAGCGGATTCGTCAATTTCCCAGAGATTATCATCGTCTAGTGCGCGGATTTCTTCTTCCGAAAAGGGTTGGATGTTACCTTGAAGATCCCGGGCGTATATAGCCAGACCCAGCGAGCCAGCGGTCAATAATACATCTTGAGTCATTCGGAGTTGATAGGGCGAAACTTGCTGAGCATACAGGCATGAGTTGACCAGCAGGCTGGCCACAATGAGGGCGTTCCATTTCATGTGAGGGGAGTTAGAAGACTAAAAGCCACAAGACAAAAACTTGCGGACCAGACATATTTGATCCCCATACGGAGAGCGTTCTGGAAAAGGTTGCGTGGCTTGATAATGAACCCCTGCCCACAGGATGGAGAGATAGGGAGCATTGACTAATTTTCTCCTATCCTCCCTAATCCTTCCCTCATGATAAAAGCTATATGTGTTTCTGTTTTGTTAACCTGCACCCTGATGGGTGCTCCTCTCATGGCACAACCTCTGATCAATCAGGTACAGGCCAACCTCAACCAGGTAGGCCAATATGAAAAATTGGAACTTACACTCGATCTGACTGCTACTTATAGCAACCCCTATGACTACAGTCAGGTCGCCGTATCAGCTGTTTTTACCAGCCCGACGGGCCAACAGGTTGGGGTAGATGGCTTTTTTCGGGAAGAATTTACCCTCAATGCCAACGGCTCCCTTACGCCTACCGGCAATTCAGGCTTTCAACTGAGATTTTCGCCGAATGAAATGGGTGCCTGGACTTACCTCCTTTCCGTAACCGATGCTACCGGCACGACTACAGATACTGCCAGAACAGTGGATTGTATTGCGCCGACTGCGGCTACGAACAAAGGATATATCCGGACGAATGTCAGTAAATATTTATCTTTTGATAATGGCGACCCCTATATTCCGATTGGGGAAAATGTCGCCTGGCAAGCCAACAATCCCTTTCAGGACTATTCTACCTGGCTCGGCAATATGGCCGATAATTCGGGTAATTTTTTCCGACTCTGGCATGCTCACTGGGGATTGGGCATCGAGTGGGAAGATGGCTGGAATGGGTTTGAAGGTTTGCGGAAGTATAAAGAATCCAATTGCCGGTATCAGGACTGGTTATTTGACTATTGTGCAGATAAAGACATTTACGTGATGTTGGCCCTTCAGCACCACGGGCAGGTTTCTTCTCAGGTCAATCCCAACTGGCTGGAGAGTCCTTATTACACGGGAAATGGTGGGCCATGCGCAAATACCTGGGACTTTTTTACGAATGCCAGCGCCCGGGCTCATACGAAAAACAGGCTCCGTTACATCGTCGCGAGATGGGGCTATTCGCGCAGTATCATGGCCTGGGAGTTGTTTAATGAGGTGGACTGGACGGATGACTATGTCCAGCACAGAACCGACATTATCGATTGGCATGAGGAAATGGCGACCTATCTCCGGCAAATTGATCCCTACCAGCACTTGATTACTACGAGTTTTGCCCGCGATGATTATGAGCCCCTGGTGTGGACTTCACCGGATATTGATATTACCCAGACTCACTATTACCTCGATACGTCCAATCTGGAACGCTTACTGGTTAGTGGTGTGCGGGAGTATCGTGATTTGTACGACAAACCGACCCTTACCGGAGAGTTTGGATTGGGGCCTACGCCGCCAGCTACGGGCGTAGATCCGGATGGGATTCACATTCACAATGGCCTCTGGGGTGCATTGTTTGGAGGGGGAATGGGAACTGCCATGAGTTGGTGGTGGGACAGCTATATTGAACCCGAAGATCTGTATTATCATTTTGAAACCCTGGCCGAAGTCGTAGCCGATGTTCCTTTTGTCGAAAAAGAAATGAGGCCGACCGAAAGTCTCGTATTGGGAGCACCGGGAGATCTTTCCCTAACGCCTTCGCTGGATTGGGGCATCATTGCTGAAGATTCTATCGGAATCAGTGCAGGCGGGCAAATTACGCCGGAAAACCCTGCCTTGAGTCAGTTTATGTATGGTTCTACCTGGAATACCGAATTCAGAAGTCCGCCAACTTTTTATGTGAATTATCCCGTAGCAGGGACATTTACGGTAAGGACCGGAACATCTACCGGGGCCGCTCCCCAAATGGCCATTTGGCTCGATGGAAGCATCAGCCTCCAGCAAAATGCAAATCCAGCTACCAGCTATTCCATTAATGTGCCTGCTGGTCCGCATACAATAAAAGTAGATAATACCGGTACGGATTGGATTCGGATTAGTGATTATCAGTTTACAGGTCTGGGCTCCAAAATTGACGCCTATGCCTTGATCGCATCAGATAGCACGGTTGCGGCGGGTTGGGTGTTGAGCAATCAGTACAATCATCAGGTCGTGCCGGTTTCCGGACCGCCTGCTGCTGTAAGCGGGGCTACGTGTACGGTTCGGGGAATGGCAGACGGCGCCTATTTTGCGAAATGGTACAATTGCTTGACCGGGGATATCGTTGCTTTACAAGCCCTGACAGCAAGCGGGGACTCGGTTGATATTCCCATTCCTGACTTGCATTGGGATCTTGCCTTTCGGGTGGACGATGAAGTCGTGAATCCAACCTCCATAGTGGCGCAGTCCCTCCCCGAAATGCGGCTGTATCCCAATCCCGCCCGTGCGGGGGCTGAGGTTACGGTTGAAATAATGCAAGAGGCATCATTAAACCCCGAAATTTCACTGCTTGATGTCGCGGGCCGTGAATTGGCTGGGCTATCAGGTCGCTCTTTCGGAACAGGTGCCTGGACCGTTTCACTGCCTGCTTCTTTGCCGGAAGGATTTTACTGGGTGAGGATGTCAGCCAATGGATCAAGCGCAGTGAGGCCCATTGTGGTAGGGCGGTAGCGCGGATAAATGAAATAGGATTCGGCTATTGAGTAATAGCAGCTTCTATGTGAGGATTTTTCAGAAAAAAATGGCATCTTTCAATTAGAATTGTAGCTCGGAGCGGGAAGCGTATCGCTTGAAGGAAAATGCACGCGCAGTTCATGTAATAATTGAATTGCTTATGAAATTTTTGTACCGATTGATGTTGGGACTTGGATTGATGATGGGAGTCGCTCCTGTTGCATTTGCCCAACTCGTAGAAGTCTGCGATAATGCGATCGATGACGATGGCGATGGACTCATTGATGTAAATGACCCGGATTGTGAATGCCCGGTATTGGAGCCGATTTCCCTGATTCCAAATCCTTCTTTTGAAGAAATCAACTGCTGTCCTTCTTCCCGATCTCACATCGATAGTGCCGTCGACTGGATTCAGGCTTCTGAGGCGACTACGGATTATCTGCATAATTGCGGCTGGGATGGCTGGGATGACCTGCCTGCTCCCCGCCCATTTCCCGATGGAAATGCCTGTATCGGATTTCGGAATGGTCGCTTTGGCGGGAATGGGACTAATGCTAACTGGAAAGAATATACCGGCGCTTGTCTCTTATCTCCCCTGAGAGCTGGATTATCCTACAAATTCCAGTTCTATATCGGTTTTACCTATTCGCAATTCTCTCCCGCCCTGGATGTCAAATTTTATGGCTCCACTGACTGTAGCAATCTTCCTTTTGGGAATGGAGATGCAACCTTTGGCTGCCCAACTAACGGACCCGGTTGGGAGGAGTTAGGCTCTGTATTTGTATCAGGTTCCTCTAATTGGAAACAGGTGGAAATCAATGTTACGCCTACGCAGGATATTTATGCCATTACTATTGGGCCGGATTGTATTGAATTGGTCCGAAATACAAATACCTATTATTTTTTTGATAATCTCATTCTTGCAGATCAATCGACCTTTGGGTTTGATATTCAGCCTACCGCACATCCCTGCTCTGAGGACCTGAAAATAAACGTACCCCAGGTCGATACGCTGATGTATCAATGGTATAAAGAAGGTATTGCTCTCCTGGGCGAAGAGGAATCCGAGCTCAGCCAGATGTATGGGGAAGGAAATTATCAGGTGCGGGTAATAGGGCCCAGCGGGAATTGCCGGATTACAGAAGTGTATCAGCATGAAAAGCCGGTCTTTACCAGCATAATCGATACAACCATTTGCGAAGGAGAATATTTCCTCTTTGATAATCAGGACCTGAATGAGCCCGGATTGTATGTCGATACCCTTAAAAACGTTGATAATTGCGACAGTGTGGTAGGGCTGAGGTTAGGCGTATATATAGATACAGCGAGGGTGGAAAAAGCAAAGATATTTCCGGGGGAGAGCTACGAATTAGATGGTCGGAAATATTATCAGCCTCGTGAATATGAAGCTATTCTAACCTCTCGATCTGGTTGCGACAGTACGATTCTCCTGCAGCTCGAGTTTTATGATGTGTATATTCCCAATGCGTTTACGCCCAATGACGATGGAATCAATGACCATTTTACCATCATGGGGAGTGAAGATTTGATAGAAGTCCGACAACTTACGATCTATAACCGGTGGGGAACGGTTGTACATGTCGCCACAGGCATTACGGGCAATGACCGGAATCAGGGCTGGGATGGGCAAACAACCAAGGGACAAAGAGCACAGGAAGGCGTCTATGTCTTTATGGCGTATATCGTTTATGACGATGGGAAAGAGCGCCTGACTACCGGTTCCCTCACCTTGATTCGTTAGTGTGAAGCTTGTTTGATGAATTGCCGGGAGTACAAATCCCCGTTTATTCTGATCCGAATTGTATACAAGCCTGCCGGAAGAGATTGAATATCAATTGTAGTTTCTCCGATATCAGAAGATATCTATTTACGTTTGTATGTTACGTTATTGGCAGGTGAGGAGACTCATCTGTATACTCTTAATTCCCACAATATGAGAACTATCATCCACGCTTTTATTACAGTTACACTTGCCTTTGCATTGATTTGTATGTTGGGTTTTGTGCAAACTGCTACCGCACAAACCAAAAAAGTTCCTGTAGTCCTGACCCTGGCAAAAGGATACAAACTGCTCAAAGTTGAGAAGGCAGAGCGAGGCGTTGCCTTGAAAGCCAATCAATGCCGTGCCCAATTTGTTTACAATAACAAAAAACTGAAAATCGAATTTCCAGGTATAATTAATGATACCCTGCTGTATTTAAAAATGACAGATGGGGTCAAGGTCAGTCCTGAAGTAGAAAAGAGCCTGGGGCTATCCAAATCTCAAAACCTGAAGCTAAAAGCTGGAAATATCAGCCTGAAACCAAAGGGCGGAACGGATTTACCGATCCTGATCGGCCGGAAAGAGTAGCAAGGCGCAATTAGCGTTTGCTCAGATACAGGGCCTCGCTCCTGATAGCCCCCACTCGTGTATCAAAACGGGTGGGGGCTTGGTACTATTGAGCGGAAATAATTTCCATTTTTTAGAAAAATTAACAATATCTTTACATTGGGAATATAATTTAGTTACAATGGTGCTTGTCTTGGAAGGGGAAGATGATATCCAGGAGTTGATTACTTACAACCTGCAACAGGTGGGGATTGAGGTCATTGCTACTGATGACGAAGACCGTTTGTGGGTAGAAGTGAAGAGTATGTCTCCTAAAATAATTATCATTGGCGCAACTGCCAAAAAGAAAGATCAGCGACGGATTTATAAAAAACTGACAGAGGGGCCAGAGGCACTTGCTTCCCGGATTATTTGTCTGGTAAGCAATGATAAAGAGTGTTGCCTGGCTATCCCCAGTCGCCGGTTATTGCTCGACTCTTGTATTCAGATCCCCATTAGACCAGCCATGCTGGTTCGGGAGATCCAGGCAATTTATGCCCACTGATCCCTGCTTGTTTTTCTTACCTTTGTGCATGCCTTTTGCGATACTATTTGAGAATGAAGAGGTCATTGCGATTGACAAGCCGAGTGGAATACTGGTTCACCGCACACGGATCAGTGAGGATACCACAGCTGTCCTTCAGGAATTACGCGATCAAATTGATCAATATGTCTATCCGCTACACCGATTGGATAGAGGGACTTCTGGCATACTCCTATTTGCCAAAACACAAGCCGCAGCCTCTTCCATTGGTGCGCAGTTCCGAAACAACAAAGTTAAGAAGCGTTACCTGGCTGTCATACGGGGATTTGTAGAGCCAGAAGCCTGTATTGACTACGCGCTTTCAAATGAAAAAGGGAACGTGCCTCAGCCTGCCCAGACAAACTACTATCGCCTGGATCAATGCGAGTTGGCAATTCCCATTGGCCGGTATTCAACAGCACGTTATTCCTACATAGCGGCGAGTCCACAGACGGGCCGTTTTCATCAAATACGTCGGCATTTTTCCCATATTCGGCACCCGATCATCGGGGATAAGAAGCATGGAGACGTGAATCATAACCGATATTTTCGGGAGGTATGGGGGATCAATCGGCTATTGCTTCATGCTTTCGAAATAGTATTTGCCCTGCCCAATGGGGATATGTGCAGCCTGACATGCCCGCCGGGACTTGATTTTGAAAAGGCCTTAACGCACCTGGGACTCAAAAGAGGTTACTCCTGATTTCGGTATTATTTAATTGGAATAGTGGGTGATCCAGCCTTGCACGGCTCCTTGTGCACCGAGTTGGAAAATAACGCCGCTTTGGTCGTAGTACCAGAGTTCGCCCTCTCCGTTTCTTCTGACGATTTGTGGTTTGCCATATTTATTTTGCAGGTTTTCCTCCGGATCACCAATGTGGACATTGGCTCTGCTGGGGCTCTTATAAATCGGTTTGGTAAACAGGAAATAGGCTTCATCCCATTTGTGGAGGTAAGCATATACCAATGAGTTGGGAAGCGTGTATAATCGGATACCCGGATTATTATCCGGCATGGTTAACAGGGTGTAGTCACTTGTTGCTATTCGGTTTCGAACAAATTGAGCAGCGGTTAGCCCATCGATTAACTCTAATCCCTGATAGTCGGTTGAAGCCCCTCGATACTGGGGGGGATATGCCCCCAGATCATTATGCGCCAGGAATAACAATACAGCGGAATCAGAGGATTGCGCGGCCTTTGCAGCTAACAATTTTGCACTATCATGAGCCTGTTGTGTGTGGGCAATTACAGCCCGAATAGCCAGGGCATAGCTGGCGACTTGTTCTTCAGCGTGGGATCGGGCTGGAAGTGTGGCTACTTTTTGGGCGACTAATTCAGCATCATTATATGCCCCTATCAGGAATAGAACAGATGCATAGTCTATATAGGCCATCCTGTAATCAGGATCCAGTTCAATGGCTCGTTGCAGATAGGAAGCAGCTTTTATTAATAAGTTTTTTGTGAATTGAGGGCTTCCTTTTCTGCCTTTGAAAGTCAGGTTGACTTCAAAGGGAAAATAATACCGGGAACCCTGGGCTGATAGTACTTCAGCAGCCCAAATCGCCTGATTCAGACCTGCATTGTGAAAAATATCAGCACGTGGATGTTGAGACAAAACGGCATCATAACATCTTACTGCAGCTTCATACTTTCCTACTATGCTTAAGTAGGTTCCTGTTTCATATAGAGCCTGTTCAGGGCTTACATGTTGGGCACAGACCGTACGAGGTACTGACCCGCATATAGCCAGTATCATACTCATCAGAATCACATTTTTCATTTCTTCTTTTCTTTGTAAAATTGACTAATACGTGAAGCAGGAACAGAATAGGGTAAAAGTCAGCCAGTCAGCAATAAGGCTGCTGGCAGATAACAGTTTGAATTAGGTTGCTTGCGTTGTTTGGAGTACAATCAAATGGGCTAAATATTCACTTGATTGTCATTTCGTAATATACGAGTCTGGAACTTAGCTTTTATGGTATAAAGCCAAATTCAAATAGACGAGGTGATAGTACGGGTTGACGAATTAAATTGTTTAACCCTTCAATCAAATAAGGGATATTTTTGGGGAAAATCAAGGGGAAAAGACATAAGTCATGAAATTTTTTTCGCTGGCTGAATATAATTTGTAGATAAACTTTCCCGTTTCTCGGGATAAATCCAGCAGGTATTATGTTGTGAATCTACAGTGTATTTGTCTCTTTCCTATTGGCCGATGGAGGACATCGCAAATGAGGAATTCTTGCTGTATGGACTTGATGGGAATAATATTGATCGGCCGTGCATATTTTTTGATAAAAAATAGCAGAAAACGGAATTGCCATTTTTCATCCTTGAAGGGATTGATTTATGATTCTGAAAACATGAATGTGATTTTATTAAAATATTTACATTTTATCGGGATGTGAGGAGTGGGGTAGGTGATTTGGAGTAGGATTATAAAGTTTAAATGTTTGATTTACAATTGTTTATGTGCTTGCTTTTTCATAGGTTTGAATTACAATATTTGTAAAAAAGGTATTTCTGTTTCACGGTTTACTCGCAAAATACTACTGCTATGCAAACAAATCTTGGCACCTTTCAATCAAACGATGACCGTAATTTCATGGCCTATTGGGAAGCTGAAAGTGGTCGGGTTTACATGAAAATGGAACGGACTGCTTTCTTGAGCTCCTTCATAGAAGTGGGCAATGCAAAGACGGTTGACGGAGCCCGCGAACTAGTACGGGAACGTCTGGCCAGAACTACGCCAAGTTGGCGATAGGGGCCTGTTAAAAAGGACAAAGGAAATTCACGGACAGCTTTTAGTTGTCCGTGTTTTTTGTGTGCCACCATCCGAGCCACTTTTCTACCGGGATGACTGGCATGAGCAGGTAAGGTGATATGACCTATTTAAAAATCAACTCAAAGCCGTCGACGTTGGCAATGATCTTTTGCCGATCTTCGGTGTTTTTGAAAACGAAATACAGATCATGCCGCCCGGAAACAGGCTTCACCGGAATACGATAAGTAGGATGTGATTTTTTGGCCCCTTCATATTTCCAGCTTGTTTCTCCAATCAATTCTCCATCGCGTGAATCCAGCCGGATTTCTACAGAACCCGCATATGCATAATTTTTATCGAAATAGGTATCTATGGATACTGCTGTTAACCCCTCCAGTCCCAATTTTTTGTACATGACATATCGATTATGGCTGACCATTCCGATTGCCGAAATGCCATCCGGAGCATGTTTTGTGATTTCTGGACTGGCCGCGTCATAGTCCTCTGCTTCGAGTCGAGGTGAACGTAATACATATTGCTCTTGCGCAGAGAGGGGGGAAATAGGGCCGCCTCCCTGATCCGTATAACTGACCAACATAACATATCTGCCAGCTGGATTTTTGCCCACGTGATCTGTTAAGGTTTCAGTTCCAGAAAGGGCAATAGAGCGGGACACTTCCACTGTTTTTCCTACGCTTAGGATATACTTCACCATTTCTCTGACTTCCTCAACTGTATGTTGTGGGTGTGCAGGCATGACCGTTTCGCCCCATACGCCCCCGCCCCCTGTGATGACTTTTTTAGAGAGGTATTCGATATCGTCTGAACTGTATCGACCAGCAATCTGCTCATAGCTCGGCCCATTGATCCGCTCATTTGCACCGTGACAGGCTTTGCAGTCAGAACCATTGATGCGGATAAGGCCTGGATCCTGCTGTTGGTGGCCGATGTTAGCCCCGGCAAGGTCATATCCTTCCGGAATATAAGTCAGGCTGGCCCTAACATTTGAGGGAGTGATACTGCCATCGGCAGTACTACCGTCTTCTTTGTCTGTTACCTTGATAGTGTAGTCAAGTGATTTTCCTTTCCAGAAAAAATCATTTTCTCCCTTGACTTCAATAGCGATTTCCGGCGATGCATTTCCGACCAGGATTTCCTGTGTGGCTACGGCTTCCTGTCCGTCGGAATCGCTGACTGTCAGCTGAACTTGATAAATTCCAGCTTCCTCAAAGGTAAATGTATGATCCGGTCCGCTACCTGCTACTGCCCCCTTTTCCAATTTCCAGGAATAGGAGAGAGGGTCTCCGTCAAAATCTTCACTATTAGCTGCTGAAACCTGAACTGTCATAGGCGCAGCACCGACAATTTTGTCAGTTGTAATACGAGCAGCAGGGGCGCGATTCCCTGCGATGAATTCAATTTTATTCAAGCGGGCATCCAGGTTACGCGACTTCCACTTTTCGCCATATTCCAGGAGGTATAAGTTGCCGTCTTTGCCAAAAACCATGTCAACAGGATTCCCAAAATCAGTGCTGGGCATAAACGGGTCTGCTTTCTCATATTGATGGTTTTCGTTCATTGTAATCACAAATATCCAGTCCCGCATCCAATCGTAAAAGAAGAGTTTTCCGTCAAAATAATCCGGGAACCCATTCGTGGGAGTAGTATGCAAATCGCTGTGAAAAGCAGGGCCTGCCATGGGGTTTTTACCCCCTGTTCCGATCCAGGGAAACTCTTCAGACCGGTCATAAGAATACCAGATCATCGAAGATTGAGCGGGAGGTAATTCCTGTAGGCCGGTATTATTGGGAGAATCATTGATCAGTTTTTGCGGATTGAGCTGATTTCCGGATTTGGCACTTGCAAAATCATAATCCACATAGGCTTTATTATTTCCCCGGGTATAAGGCCATCCCCAAAATCCTGCTTGCCGTGCCTGATTGAGTTCGTCATGGCCTTTTGGCCCCCGATCCTCCTTGGTTTTTCCGGCATCAGGCCCTACGTCTCCCCAATACAGAAATCCCGTCTTTTGATCGACAGAGATTCTAAAGGGATTACGGCAGCCCATGACAAATATCTCGGGTCGGGTCTTGTCTGTGCCTTCCGGGAAGAGGTTCCCTGCTGGAATGCTGTAGGTGCCGTCCACTTCCGGTTTGATTCGGAGAATTTTACCGCGAAGGTCATTGGTGTTGGCGGCAGACTTCTGCGCATCCCAGGGACTGCGTCCGGGCCGTTCGTCAGCGGGTGCAAACCCATCGGAAGCAAAAGGGTTCGTATTATCCCCCGTAGAAATGTACAGATTGCCATCCGGGCCAAATTCCATAGAACCGGCGGAATGGCAGCATTGATCGCGTTGGGTATCGATGGTTAGGAGGATTTTTTCGGAAGCATAATCGAGTTGATTATTCTTGAATACAAATCGGGAAATATGCTGTATCGGTTGTGACCCCGGATCTGAGTAGAAGAGGTAAATCCAGCTGTTTTCTGCATAATTAGGATCAACTGCGATTCCTATTAAGCCCTCTTCCAGACCTGAAAAGACAGGTACTTTGGTAATAGAATCCAGCCGATTTGCTTCCAGATCATAGGTGAATATGGCACCGTTCCGTTGGATAAAGATCAGGTGATTTTCATCCAATACATCGAGTTCCATTGGTTCTTCCAGGTTTTGGGTAAGCACGGTACGGACAAATCTGTTTTCCAGCGGAATACGATCGTATCGGGCAAGGCTGTAGTCGCGCTTATTATCCCCTACTGCGTATTGGATGCCTCCGAGGAGGTGTTTCAGGTAATTGGGGTCATCATAGATCTCATGGGTATGGCCCAATTCAGTATAAAAAGATCGACCTCCATCGTATTCGTGGTACCAGGCCATCGGGTGAAAATCGCCATGTGTCCCCCCTTCATAACTCTTTTCATCGATGGTGAGTACAACCGTTACGTCGGGATTCAGGTATTTGAAATTATACCATTCATCCTCAATCGTCCAGGCTTCCGGGAGGTGCGCTGTGGAAGGGTGTGCGTTCTCTGTTGTATGTAGGGTCGCGGATTGTACCTTAGGGTGTTTGTCAAAATAGGCACCAATTAATTCTCCATACCAGGGCCAGTCATATTCCATGGTACTCGCTCCATGTATGCCGACAAAGCCACCGCCAGCCTGGATGTATCGCTGCAAGTCAGTTTGTTGGGAAGGCGTGAGCGCATCTCCGGAATTATTGAGGAATATAACAGCCGAGAAATCTTTGATCGATTCTTCCCGCAGGGCATCGGCATCTTCTGTCGCAACGACTTCAAACCCATTGACCTGACCCAACTTTTGTAAGGTTGCTACCCCTTTTTCGATAGACTTATGTCGAAACTTTGCTGTTTTGGAAAAGACCAGGACTCGGATGGGAGGCTGAGGGGTACAAGCTCCCAAAAGTAATAAGCCAATAAGTAGTGTAATTGGGAAAAAAATACGGTGAGAATGCATAAAAAAGAGATTGCAAGTAGTTAGCATACAGATGAATTCCCAAATTATCAGATATTCTCTTAAGTCGCTGTATTTTTCTCAAAATTCAAAGCATTGCCCTCCTTTATCGCTTCCTGAAAGGAAGATCTGTTCGATTGTTAGAACTAATATAAAATTGAATAGGTGTTTGGTATGAAATTGGTGTTCATTTGTT
>CAYGTH010000026.1:0-3392 GCA_964352745.1 uncultured Bacteroidia bacterium | reverse complement strand
CGGGAATCTGATGGCACAAACTGATGTTGCCCCTTTAGATTCCCAATTGGTTACCTTATTGCATCAACTGGGGGATCAGGATACAGATACTGATCGAATGCAGATATACTGGAAACTTACCCGACATTTGCTTTACAAAAATACGCAGGAAAGTAAAGGATATGCCCGTAAATCCCTCCTCATTGCCCGGAATTCCGGAACGGACCGGGATGTGGCATATTCCCTTCAAATGCTGGGAGGGGCATTGTCTATAAGTGGAGATTACCTGGATGCAGTAGATACCTTGCATGCAGCGTTAAGCCTGATTGATCCCCTGTCTGATACCATGGCGATTAATATCCATAATAGTCTGGGGATCTGTTATCAATATCTATATGACTATGATGCGGCGCTGGATCAGTATGGATTGTCGATCCAGTTGAGTATGGACAAGGGACTGGAGCGAAAAGCAATCCCTGCACAGGGCTGTATTGCAAACCTATACGCACAGCGGGGAGAATACCTGAAGGCGATGCCCCATGTAAAGCGTGCCCTTGCGCTTGCAGAACAATATGGTCAGGAAACGTTGCAAGCCTATTCCCAAAAGGACATTGCCCATTTATATGTGCAATTGCACTATCCGGATTCTGCATTGATTCATGCGCGAAAGGCGATATCGCTGGCAGAGAAAAATGACTTTTTCTTTATCTCAAGTGATGCGTATACAAAACTGAGTAATGCGTATCGGTTACAGGGGGACTTTCAACAATCTATTGAAGCAGCCAATAAGGCGGCAGGTATTGCCCGCCAGGTTCAGGCTAAGAGCGTGTTGATTTGGGCAGAACAATCCGCAGCCAAAACGTATCGGGAACTCCGGGAATACGATAAATCCCTGGCTCACAGTTACGAAGCCTTGAAAATCGCAGAAGACGCAGAACTACTGGATGAACAAGTACATTCGCTACAATTACTTGCTGACATCCATAGCCGGAGCAAACAATATGATCAAGCGTTTAATTATCAACGAAAGGCTACCCAATTAAGAGAGGCTCAGGCAACGCTTGAGCGGGATACCTATCAGAAAGTCGCAGTAAAACGTGCTCAGATATTAATTGAGGAAGCGAATGCGAAACTCATCCGGGAACAGGTTTCTAAGGAAGGCTTGATGAGTGAAAATACCTGGCTATTTGGTGGGGCGATGCTCCTGTTTAGCTTATTCGCGGGGGTTTTGATCTTTTTCTTAGTGCTCCGCAATCCCGAGACTTACGAAGATGCCATTACCCCCGTATTGGTTACAGCCGAGGAGATGGAATTGAAATTAAGTTTTGTCAAACGCTTATCCCTATTCTTTCTGGTACTGACTTTTCCCCTGTTTTTTCATTACCTGATATGGGGCCCATTTGAGCTGATTTGGGTGCATCTCTTTTTCAGTGGGATGCTAATCGGAGCCTATTTTGAAGCAAAAAATGGTCGGTTAAATAGGATTTTGTACGTGGTGATATTTGCGGGTTACTTCTTGATCGCGATGCTCCCCATCTGGGCAGGAGAATTACATACGGTTGCCATTACCCATATTGGCGTTTTTATTGCCGTCAACTATATCAGTCAAAGCCGTTTTCATCGGATTATGAACGGGGTGTTTCTGGTAATCGCTTTCCTGATTGATTTTTACATTATCCAATATGTACCGCTGGAACCTGTTGGGAATCTGGAGCAGTTGGAATTCATCCTGGGCTTAATCAGTTTGTTGATAATCGCTTTCTCGATTTTCAGTATCAATATGTCCACCAATGGATTTAAAAAGGCATTATTTAAGAGTAACCAGTTTCTACAGGAGGTCTCCGACCTGAATCCTCATTTTATCTTTGCCAAAGACAAAGACCGAAAACTTACGTTTGTCAATGATGCCATGGCTCGTGCTTTTGGCAAGTCGAAAGCAGAAATGATCGGCTTGGTAGATGGGGAATTAGGCCCTGGATTTATTAAAGACCCACATTTTTACGAAGATGATGACAAAGTACTGGATTCCGGAATAGCGATCTGGCGAAGAGAAGAATTGATCCAGGATCAGAACCGGACTGACAGATGGTTGGAAACCTATAAGCAACCCCTCAAAGATAAAACGGGCGAAATTATTGGATTAGTGGGGGTGTCAACAGACATTACCGATCGCCGTAATGCAGAAATTGAACGACGGAAAAGCGAAAAAAGATACCGGGATATTTTCGTCCATTCCCAGCAGGCAATTGCGGTATATGACTTCGAGACGCAGCAGATGATCGATTGCAATCCGAAGGCATTGGAGGTGTTGAGATGTGAATCCCTCGACGAGATTTCACACTATACCTTCCAGGATTGGATGGCCCCTATACAGCTTAATGGACAACGTGCAGGGGAGTGGTTAGCAGACCAGGTTGAGGTACTGTTGACTGACGGGCGAATTCATTATACGGCGATCAAAAACCGGGCAAATGGCGAGCGATATATTGCCGAGGAAACGATCCTTACCGATTTTACAGATAGCTATAAACATATCTGGCGTTTCAGCACGGAGATCACAGAAGCGTACCACGCTCAACAAGAAGTTAAAGAACGGAAAACCATTTACCAATCTCTAATCGAAAACTCCTTTGATGGGATCGATATTATTCAAGTCAGTTGTACGAGTATCCCTGAAAAGCCTTTCGATGGGAGGTTGATTGTTCGGAATGAGGTGATGTCAAAATTGTTGGAACAGGCAACCCACCCCTTTCTCATTGGAGAAAATATATTGGACTACGATACCTTCGTAGAGAGTGAGTCTTCTGACCATAAACAGGAGGAAATCAGGAAGCTATTAATAGACTTACGACAAAACCGGAGTGTGAAGTTTGAATGGGACTTAGCTGTAGGAGATGGCGAATTCAGGCGTTTGGCAATTGTGATGCATCTCATTAAAATTAACGGAAAACGCCTGTTGATTCGATTTATCCGCGATATTACCCTTGAAAAAGCCCAGCAGGAGGTAATTCACCAACAACTTGCAGACCTGAACCTCAAAAATGAAGAACTTAAAAAATACATTGAGTCCAATCTCAATCTGGAAAACTTTGCCTACCTGGCTTCTCATGACTTGAAATCCCCCATCCGTACGATTGTCAGTTTTGCGCAATTGCTGGAACGCAAACTCTCGGAGAAAATCAGTACGGAGGAGCGGGAGTATCTCAATTTCATCATTTCTGCTTCTAAAAATATGCAGAAACTCATTAACGCATTATTGGCTTATTCACGTGTCAATACGACCCATTTGTTCGTAGAACCTGTCGATATTCCTGCGATGCTTCAGGACCTTCAGGACGAAATGAGTACTTCGATCCAGGAGAAAGGGGCTGTCATTCGAGTTGAAAATATACCTGAATGTATCGATGGAGATG
>CAYGTH010000025.1:0-30172 GCA_964352745.1 uncultured Bacteroidia bacterium | reverse complement strand
TACTTACCGCAGGCGGAACTGATACTGCTGCCATTCAGCGATCAGGAGAAGGGGCCATTACCGGCTGTGTATCCATCCCCACAAGACATATTCATTCTGTTGTGGAAATGTGCCATCTGGCAGATATACAAGGAAGTATCGACCTCCTCGTACATTGTCTTGAAGACCTGGATACTTTTCAGTTCGGGTATTAAGCATGAGATTCACAATTTCCCCCACTAAGAGAAGCCGGATGATTCTATCTGTTTGATAGTTAGGGGCATATCATCAAGCTACCCTTAAGCGTCTCCCCTTATTTACTACAATAAATGAATAGTCATCTCCATTTATTAAAATGGCAGGATGTTCCTTTCATAAAGATGGAATTTTTACATATATTAGAGGTCGATATTATCCTAATCATCAATTTTCAGTAGTTATGTATGCAGCGGCTAGCAAAAAGTTTTCCTGCATTTAGATCTCAATTGACATAACTAACTGATCCTCAAAACCTTAACCAATAATTCCCAAAGGCAAAATTGTCTTTTTTTCACTCGTGCTGGGCGCGAGCACAGCTCTGTTTACCCACTTAACGAACCTACTTATCCCTATACATGAGATAGAAAACAAGCATTATTCCTACAGGTAAAAATTGGCATTACCTTTTTTCTTGTAGAGCAGACAATTTTTCAATTCGCTTTCCCTATGCGTAAAAAGTATTTTAAGGAAGACATTCTTCAAAAAGGCCAGGACCTAGTTCGAGAACAAGGATACCATAACACTGGAATCAATGATATCCTCAAGGTTTGTGGAATTCCGAAGGGTTCATTTTATAATTTTTTCTCCAGCAAAGAAGATTTTGCGCTTCAAATAATCGACTTATACGGTAAACAATCTGCTGATTTATTTACGAGCCACCTGAACAATACCAACCATCCTCCCCTTCAGCGGATAAAGTCCTTATATGAGGCATTGATCCACACACACAAAGGGGAACATTATCGGAATGGTTGTTTGATTAGTAACCTCGCTTTTGAAGTAGCTGGCCTCAATGAAAGAATGGCCAACATGATTGATCACCATTACCAAATAGAATTAGACATAATCAGTGCCTGCATCCAGGAAGGACAAGACACAGGGGAGATTACTCAAACCTTTACAGCAAGACAACTTGCCAAGTACATCCATAATGGATTCCACGGTTCCCTACTGGAAATGAAATCTCAACGTAAGGCAGAAGCGGTCCATCTGAGCCTCAACATAAGCATGCAGATTCTGGCAGCCTGATTGATTATAGCTTCCGATCTGGAACGGATTATTTTCAGATCGAAGGTTCAATTGTTATTGGTTTTGGGGCTTACTGAATAGGATTCGGGAGAAGCCTATCACAAAGAGCCAATTATCAATTCCTGTATTAGGAGACATCAGCCCCGCATTTGAAATATGCCGAAATCGTAATTCTGTACTCAGCTGAAATCCATCCCCCACTTTTCTTCGCAGGCCTGCAATAAAATTATCTGAAAAAATAAAGCCCTTTGCCTGGAGATCTGTTTCCACAGAGACATAATGCGGGCCGGAACTGATCCCTCCAAATACGTGGCTCTTTCCGATATCCCACCCATACGTTACGCCTGCATTCAAGCCAAATTCAATACTGCCTTCGCCTTCTCCCAGACGGACCGGATTCACCTGGGGCTCAACGAATATGCCGAATTTCGCTTTGCGCTCGGGCTTGCTCAGATAAGTTGAATAATGTGCCATGATCAAAAAAGGCTGATATTCGTTCCCTTCCGGCAATTTTTCCTGAACAAAACTATACCCCAGGTGCAAACCCAGCGCATGTGGATGCTGAGCATATACCATCTGCCCACTTGTTATTAGTGCGATCAGAGTCAGGAATAACAGGCGAATTTGCAAGTGCATACAGCGTGAATTCAGGCGTAAAAAGCGGAGGAATCAAACAGCGACCAGCTGTTCATTCAAGTTCCAGAAGTGAACCTGTCAAAAATACTGAGGCGACTTTTGGAACACTAATTTTCATCAAAAAAACTGTACCTTGAATCCTTCTCAATTTCAACTCATCAGACCCGGCTTCCATGCGCAATGAATACCTCCGCCATACCCTTGCAACACTTGCCTATCGGTTTCAAAAATGTGTGCGGGACGCCCCCGAAGGCTTTGGTGCCTTTGAAGCGGGAGCGGGTGTCAAAACGCCCATCCACATCATTAATCACATGACGAATCTGTTTCTGTTTGTCGGGTCTGCTATTCAGGAGAAGGAGAGAAAGCCACAACCAGAAGTGCTGGACCTGAAAGGAGAAGTAGCCCGTTTTCATCAAACGCTGGAATCTACCGATGGCTTATTAGTAACAACAGAACTGGCTACTCCAACCTATCTAAAGCTGCTCCAGGGTCCTTTTTCAGATGCCTTGACTCATGTCGGTCAATTGGCCATGCTTCGCCGACTCGCGGGGAAAAGTATTACCGGCGAATCGTATGTAAAAGCCAACATTCGCATCGGTCACGTTTCTGCCGATCAGTCCTAACTATTTTCTGCTTATGAACCCAACTATTGACACCATTATTTTCGATCTGGGCGGCGTACTCATTGACTGGAACCCCGAATATGTCTATCAACAGATTTTTGAAGACGAACAGGAAATGCATCATTTTCTCACTCATGTATGCACCCCCGAATGGAATTACCAACAGGATGCAGGCCGCTCGCTGGAAGAGGCAACAGAAATAGCAATACAGGAACATCCCCATTACGAAGAAGAGATACGCGCTTTTTATGATCGCTGGCCGGAAATGCTGGGAGGTCCGATTCAGGAAACCCTGGATTTGCTCCTTGAATTACAGGCACTCGGCACCTATCGCTTACTAGCCCTGACAAACTGGTCGGGAGAAACATTTCCTATCGCACTAGAAAAATATGATTTTCTCTATATTTTCGAGGAGATTGTGGTTTCCGGCGATGAGCAACTTGCAAAGCCCAATCCTGAAATTTATCGGCTCCTGCTGGATCGCTATCAAGTCGATCCAAATAGAGCTATTTTCGTCGATGACAACTCAGACAATGTAGCTGCTGCTGCCGAATTTGGGATTCATGCATTTGAGTTTGATACGGCTGAGCTGTTTCGATACGATCTGGTCGAATTTGGCGTATTGAGTTGAATAAGTAAGTAGACAGATTTTAGTATAAAGATGAAAGACCTTATCTGACTGATAATCAATAGTATTACGTCTAAGTACTCTCTACTAAAATCTGTTTACTTGCATATCGAAAAATAAACCGCGATTCGGCAACACACAGCCTCCATGAGCCTATGCAGCTACGAACCCTCAGTGCGCTTCTCCTGTTCCTGATTCTCTCCCCGGCACTTTGGGCACAAATTGACCCACAGGCAACCTGCGAAACCCGGAGTTTGTACCGACAACTAGCAGTACTGGCACAGGACCAGATGCTCTTTGGGCATCAAAATACGACCTACGAAGGCATAGGCTGGAAAGATCGGGAAGGTTTGCTTCAGCGATCAGATGTATGGGATGGCGTAGGGGATTTCCCAGCTATTCACGGATTTGATTTTATCGACGGACCGAATGGATATGACCTCTTCACCGAACATGTCAAACAAGCATTCTTACGAGGCGGGATCATCTCCTTCAGCGACCATTTTGATAACCCTGTCACGGGTGGCGATCCCTGGGATACTGGCGGTTCGGCTGTCTCGGCAATCTTAGACCCCGACAGTGAAGCACGCCTCATTTATCAGGCACATCTGGATGAAGTTGCCAATTTTTTCAACCAGCTCAGGATAGGGGATACGATCATCCCGGTTATTTTCAGACCCTTTCACGAAAACACCGGCAGTTGGTTTTGGTGGGGAGCCAGCTTGTGCGAAGCTGAGGAATTTCGTCAAATCTGGCAATTCACCGTTGACTATCTCCGGATTGAAAAAGGCGTACATAACCTACTCTATGCCTATTCTCCCTCTCACCCTGCTACCTCAGGCGGATATGGTGCACGATATCCGGGAGATGAATATGTAGACATCACAGGCTTTGATTACTACGCAGAAGATGCTTTTGGGCTAGGTTTACTCTCCCAGTGCCAATTTGTAGTGAGTTTTGCCTATGCGCATAATAAAGTAGCAGCCCTGACAGAATTTGGCTACCGGGATGGGCTTCATCGCGCCCTGACATCTGACTGGTTTACCGCAGAATTACTTGATCCCATCCGGGAAGATGCAATTGCTTCTCATCTCGCCTGGGCTCTTACCTGGCGCAATGATCGTCCCGAACATCATTGGGTTCCCTTGCCGGGAGATCTTACGTTTGAGGATTTTCAGGCATTTTATGAAGCGGATTTCACGGTATTCGCCCGGGATTTACCCGTGGAGTTATACGATTGCAACACCAACATTCCTTTACCAGAAAGACCAGATTTCGTAACCGGAAATGCGACCTTATTTCCCAATCCAGCAGCAGGTTTGCTGACCATTCAGGTACATGATCGGCATGAGCCGCCATTTGAGGCTGTATTCACAGATGCATTGGGACGCAGGGTGCTCACGGTAGTGTGTGAAACAAACCGGCAACAGATATTACCCCTTGAACTCCCACCGGGATTCTATACCGTACAAATTACTTCGGGGCCAGAACAGATTTTCGTAGGGCGACTTGCTGTAAAATAAGCAGAAGCCGAGTGATTTTATTCGCCCGGCTTCTCTGTACGGTCCCGCATAAGCGGATCAGATATACTGATTGATAATATTTTCAAATAGTTCCTGCTTACCGCTTGTTTGAGCAGGTTCGCCGCTTGCTTCTGCATGGGCTACCAGATCTTCGAGGCTTAATTTTCCTGCTTCAAAGTCTGCCCCTTTTCCGCTATCAAATGAAGCATATCGGTTTTTCCGGAGTTGCTGATAAGGAGACTTGTCAAGTACATCCTGCGCCACGAGCAATGCACGGGCAAAGTTGTCCATTCCACCGATGTGTGCCAGGAAGATATCTTCATTGTCAGTAGAATTCCGGCGAATCTTTGCGTCAAAATTCACGCCGCCCCCATCGAGACCGCCGCCTTCGAGGATGATCAGCATCGCTTGCGAGAGTTCATACAAATCTACCGGGAACTGATCTGTATCCCAGCCATTTTGATAATCTCCCCGGTTAGCATCAATCGATCCCAACATCCCGGTATCGACTGCAACTTGTAACTCATGCTCGAAGGTGTGCCCGGCAAGGGTAGCGTGGTTCACTTCCAGATTGAGTTTAAAATCATCCATCAAATCAAATTGACGAAGGAATCCAACCACTGTCGCAGCATCAAAGTCATACTGATGCTTGGAAGGCTCTGCTGGCTTAGGTTCAATCAGGAAATTACCGGTGAACCCATTTTTGCGGGCATAGTCTTTTGCCATGTGGAAGAACCGGGCAATGTGCTCCAATTCGCGCTTCATATCCGTATTCAGCAAAGACATATACCCTTCACGACCACCCCAAAAGACGTAGTTTTCGCCCCCGAGCGCGATGGTCGCATCAATAGCATTTTTGATCTGAGTTGCAGCATAGGAAACCACCTGAAAGTCAGGGTTCGTCGCAGCACCGTTCATATAACGAGGATTCGAGAACAGATTCGCCGTCCCCCATAATAGCTTAACACCGGATTCAGCCTGCTTTTCTTTGGCGAAATCAACCATCGTCTGCATGTTGCGTGCCGTTTCAGCAATGCTGTTTCCCTCATCCACCATGTCCACATCATGGAAACAATAAAAAGGAACATTCAATTTTGTAATCAACTCAAAGGCAGCATCCATTTTAGCCTTGGCTTTACTAATTGCATCGCTATGCAAATCCCAGGGATATACCCGTGTTCCAGGTCCAAAAGGGTCTCCACCCGTATTGCAGAAGGAATGCCAATAGGCAATTGCAAAGCGAAAATGCTCCTTCATAGACTTCCCGCCTACGACCCGATTTTCATCGTAAAATTTAAAACTAAGGGGATTGTCTGACTCTCTGCCCTCAAAGGCAATTTGTGGGATATTGGGAAAATATTCCTGCTGTCCGATAAGTAGATTCATAGTAAGATATAAAATAGGTTGGTCAAGATTCTCGAATCAGTTCCAAGATAATTATTGCGGGGTACATCACGCAATTCCAGCGTGAATTTCGGGAAAATATTCTGTAATCGCGTTTCCGGGAACGATTGCAACAAGGCTTTCGCAATCCAAAGGGCAAGCGTTTATAAGAAAATCCCGACAAACACAGGTTTGTCGGGGCTCATATTCGTCAATCATCGTCTAATTCATTCAAAGTGCAGCGGCCATAGGATAAGGTTGGTTGAGCACAACAATTCACCACCCTGGATTTTGCTGGAGCTTCGGAATTCCTTCCACTTCGCTTAATTGAATCTGCACAGCAGGGAGCGGAAACCAGGCATGTTTAGCCTGAACCGGCAGCGCCGTTCCCAGATAAGCACGCCGATTTTGTTCGCTCAATACATACGCGTTCAAAACAGTTTCGGCAGTGCCCCATCTTCGCAGGTCAAACAAGCGGTGCCCTTCCAGGGCCAATTCCAACCTGCGCTCCATTCTCACGGCTTTGCGTGCGGTTTCAGGATCATTCCAGGGCGCATCATAAATTGCTACGCGATATTTTGCCCAATCAATGCCGGGATCTGCCATCGGGACGTCGGCACCATCAGGGCCTTGTGCGCAGGTTGCAGCCCGGGTACGGATATCATTCACCAATTCCCGCGCACGCTCCAGACTTCCAGCTTCGACTTCGCATTCTGCCAACATCAGCATCACATCCGCAAATCTGAGAATTGGAATATTGACCGGGCCGAGTTGCTTACCCGACCAACCTACCTGACTTTCCTGACCCTGGCTGTGTACTAATTTCTTCGGGCTAAAAGGCCCGGCCCAGCCGGGATTCAGGATCCAGCTGAGTTGATGTGTTCCCCAATTAAGGTAGGGGACTCCTTCTCGCCCTACTGTCCAGTCCAGGCGAGGATCAACAGGCTCTATGGCAGATACGTTTTGATCGTCATAGGTATCGAGTAGGGGAAGGCCATTCGCATCTACGCGATACGCATTCACCAGATTTTGAGAAGGCTGATGAAAACCGCAGCATTCAAATGGGCTTGCACCACCGGGATAGGTCAAGGCTTCCGGATAGTTTCCGTTTTCCCCTTCTTCAGTGCCATCGTTGACAGAAGCCTGGATGGAGAAAATCATTTCAGAACCATTTTCTCCCGCTGCGGTAAATATTTCATGAAAACAATCTGCCAATGCATAAGGACCGCTTGTTACTACTGCGTCCAGTTCTGTTCGCGCAGCTGCAAACTGCTGATCGTACAAAAGCACCTTACCCAAATAGGCCCGGGCAGTCCATTTGTTCGCTCTGCCTGCTGCTTCCTGCGCGTCTGGCATGCCTTCAATCGCCGCATTCAAGTCTGCACGGATTGCTGTAATGGGGTCCACATCATTGGATTTGCGAAAATCTGTATCGGATTCCAGGTAATAGGGAATTCGCCCCCAGAACTTATAGGCCTCAAAATGATAATGTGCCCGTAAAAACCGTGCCTCTCCTGCCAATGCTTCCCGCTCGGATTCTGAAAAATCAGGCGTCGCAGCAATGAGCCGTAAAGTCGCATTGGCCCGGGCAACGCCTTCATAGAGCGCCCGAAACTTCAGATCAAGATAAGGATGATCCGCATCCCATTGGAATAATTCGATTTCTCCAATAGCAGGCATTTCAGCAGGATTTGCTCCTTTGTAAGCGTCATCCGAAGCCACACTCCCCCATATCCAGTTACTGCCTGCTACTGCCCAGGCAGGATTGAATTGGTCGCGGTCATTGTTCCAGCCATCGAGCATGGCATAGGTCGCTACCAGCGAAGCGTGTACGCCTTGCGGAGTTGCGAGACTGATTTCATCGAGTGAGCCTTGCGGACCGATATCGAGGTAGGATTCTTTGCAGGAAAACAAGAGGCAAAGGCATAGGGAGACCAGTCCCAGTTTGGAAATAAGGGTTGACATGAGATTGGGAATTACGATGTACGATTTTTGATTTGCGATTTACGACTTGCGAGGGGGAGAGCATTGCTTGTGAATGACTATTTACTCAAGGACAATGCTCAAGAAAGGAATTAGAAAGAAATACTTGCCCCGGCGAGGTACATTTGGGCATGTGGATAATTGCCCATGTCATAGCCGCTCCAGTTGGATCGAGAGGCATTCGCAGGCAAATTAGAGAAAGCAGATGCTGGATCCAGCCCGGAATAGCCGCTTAGGGTCATCACATTATGCGCTTGCACATAGATGCGAAGGCGATTCAATCCCAGGCCTTGTGTCAGGAGATTAGGGAAGGTGTATCCGATCTGAATATTCCGGATTCGGAGGAACGAGCCATCTTCCACATACCAGGTACTCGGTTGCTGGCTATAGGTATCTGAAGCATCGAGTCGCGGAATCTGTGCATAGGGATTTTCGCCATTCCAGGAATTTGCATAAGCTTCCTGACTCATATTCGCATTCTGGTAGCCGAGGTCTGAGAAGAGTTTGGTGTAATTGAAAATCTGATTCCCCGCACTGCCATATAGCGATACTAAGCAATCGACATTACGCAAGATCACTTCCAGGTTCAGGCCTCCTTGCAAGTCTGGCAAAGCGCTACCTATGGGGCCTTTATCCAATTCATCAATGGTGCCGTCCTGATTGAGGTCTTTGAATCGCAATCGCCCCGGTGCCGCACCGCTTTGTTCCGCATGGACTGATACTTCCGAGGTGTTTTGGAAAATACCGTCGGCCACATATCCATAAAAGGAATGTACAGGATAGCCGACCCGATTCACCTGAGTTTCTCCAATAACCGCATCAAACCCTGCCCCAAATACGGCTTCCTGCTGTCCGTCAAGTCGGGTGATTTCATTTTTCACCTGACTCAGGTTCAAGGTTGCCCGCAATTGCCAGTTCCGGTTGATCTGTCCCCGATAAGCAGCAAACACCTCAAAACCTGTATTTTTCATCGCGCCAGTGTGGGTGTAGGGCACAGCTGCCGATCCGGCAGTTCCGGGCAAAGGTGCTTGAAAAAGGAGGCCGCTATTTTCCGTTTCAAAATAATCAAAGGAAGCCGAGAACTTACCCCCATAGAGGGAAAGGTCTGCACCCGCGTTCAGGGTACTACTTGATTCCCATTGCAGGTTAGCATTGCCTTGTTGCACCACACTAAAGCCAGTCATAACCGTGTTATTGGTTCCATTCAGATCATAGTAGGTGGAGCTGATTCCTCCTCCATACTGATTGAACGCAGCCCCGGGAAGTACCTGCATATTTCCGGTCAGGCCATATCCCACCCGTACTTTAAATTCTTCCACCCATTCCATATCATCCATAAACCCTTCTTCCGAAAGTCGCCAGGCCAGACTCGTCCCATAGAAAAGACCTTTTATTCCGGTACCAAAACGAGAAGACGCATCCTCTCTGATCGAAGCTGTCAATACATATTTTTCTTTATAGCCATAGTCGAATCGGCCAAACATCGACGCCATGCTGCTTTTATCTCCTCCGCTCCACACCGTCCGGGTTTCTTCATCCGCCAAAATGCCCGAGAGATACCAGGCATTGGGATGTGTACTGAGATACCCCTCCATGCTTCCCGCTATAGTTCGGGTCGAATAAAACTGACTCTCGTATCCTGCCACCAGGTTGAGGGAATAATTGTTAAAGTCTTTGTGGAAATTGAGGGTATTGGTCCAGGTTCCGGCTGCCATCGTCGCCCATTTCTCTTCGAGGCGATTAATGGCCGAGGGCTCGAGGTCTTCAAAATTGGGATAGGAAAATCGATACGCTTGCTGTTGGGCAAAACGAAGCCCGAAACTGGTTCGGGCGGTGATGTGATCATTCAATTGATATTGAGCAAATATATTTCCCAGCACATGGTAGGCATTTGTGCGATTCTCACGATTGCGTGTCAGGGCAGCGAGGGGATTGGAAACACTCTCCAGGCCTCCGGCAAGTGTTCCGGCAAAATTGTCTCCCACATCATACACGGGTACGATTGGCGACATCCGCAGGATTTGGTTCATTACACTCTGCCCCCCATTTGCAGGTACCGGCTCATTAACTCCCGATGTACGTGCCAGGAGCAGATTTTCACCGAGGGTAAATTTACCCACTTTCATCCGGCTATTGGCCCGGACACTGTATCGATCAAAACCCGTATGTTTCATGATACCCTCCTGCTTGAAATAATTCGCAGAAAGCAAAAATGAAGCAGGCTCATTCCCCCCTGAAATACTCAGGTTATGTGAAGTGATCATCGCGGGATCAAAAGCTGCGTCCCACCAATTGGTTCCGCTTTCATTTGGTCTGACGATGATATTATTCGGATAGCTGTAATCCTTATCGTTAATGGAGGAAACAGGAGAAGCCGGATACAGGTATTCAGGTAATATGGGGCTGGCACCTGATCCGAATATCCGCGAGGGTGCTGTCTGACCGGCCGTTTCATAGCGTTGCCAGATCGCCTCTCCATGTTCCAATGGATCTTGCAGCAAGATCTCGTCATAGCCCCTGACCGACGTTTGGGTTCCGACGTATCCCTCATAGGAGATGCGAAATTGATCTGTTTCTCCCTGTCGGGTACTGATCAAAATCACGCCATTTGCAGCCCGTGTGCCATAAATTGCCGATGCAGCAGCATCTTTTAAGACCTGAATACTCCCAATATCCTGGGGATTCAGAAAGGAGATGTCAGTGTCAGGCAGGGGCACTCCATCCACTACATACAGCGGATCTGTAGAAAGAAAAGATTGTATCCCCCGAATTCGGATGCCTGCGCTCTGCCCCGGTGCACCGGTAGCCTGAACGGCAAGTCCGGTTACATTCCCAGCAAGCTGATGGGAAATATCCTGGACGGGTAAGGGGTGAATCTCTGTGACCACAACAGAGGCAAGCGCACTACTCACATCCCGCTTTGGTAATCGGATGTATCCGGTTTCTATTTCTTCGGGAGGCTGCTCGGTTAGCAGTACCCGGTCTATTTTCGGACTGTCCCAGATGACCGTACGATAAGTCTGGTAGCCTTCGAGGGCAAATTCCAGTACGGCTCCTCGCTCTACTTGTATTTCATAAGTGCCTTTGGAACTGGTTTGGGTAGCGGGGACTTCCCCATGTATGCCCACCCAAACATCAGCCAGTGCTTTTCCGGATTCATCATCAATCCGACCGCTTACAGCAATTGTTTGAGCTGAAGCCCCCATTATGGAGACAAACAGCATCGCTCCTAAAGCGGCCAGTTTCCAGTAGGAAAAGATACATTCATTGTCATACACAAAGTTGATGTGTTTCATAGCGGGTTGTGATTAGAGGCTAATGGGTACCTCAATGACAACCTTATCCGAAAAAGTGAATGGTTTGGATAAAAAAAAAGTTCTGAATACGCAAAAAAGCAGCATCAAAAAAGAGATTCCGGAGGGAGTTGGGAATCATTTCCACCAACTCTCCGGAATCTAATAGGTATAAACAGGAAGTGTCTCTATGAAGGCTTAACCGCTTGAATACTCGCGGAAAGAATCAATTCTTCAATTTTTCCACCCGGCACCCAATCCCGAATAAATTCACGACTCTCTGCCTTAGGGCGAATGTTGATTTGTTCAAATCCGGCCTTTTCAAGAATATTTTCCAAATCGGTAACGGTAGAAGCACCGGATATGCAAGCCGAGAGCATTCCTAAATCAGCTTGAATCGATTCTGGAATTTCTGCGCTTGCGACTACATCTGAAATCGCCAGCCGTCCACCCGGTTTGAGCACGCGAAAGGCTTCTGCAAATACCTGCCCTTTTTCTGGAGAAAGGTTGATCACACAATTAGAGATAATTACATCCACACTCGCATCCGACAGAGGGAGGTGCTCGATCTCTCCTAAGCGGAATGAAACCTGTGAAAAGCCTCCCTGTCGTGCATTTTCTTTGGCTCGTGCGATCATTTCGGGGGTCATGTCTACCCCGATTACCGTTCCGGTTTCGCCCACTTGATTTGCTGCCAGAAAACAATCAATCCCGGCACCGCTTCCCAGATCCAAAACCGTCTCGCCGGCTTTGAGGGAAGCAATTGCCTGCGGATTTCCACAGCCGAGACTCAGGTCTGCCCCTTCTGGTAATTGAGCCAATTCAGACTCGCTGTATCCGAGGCGGGTAGAGGAAACCTCTCCTACCGCAGTACTTCCGCCACCGCAACAGGTATCATCGCAGCAGGACTCATCGCCTTTTTTTGATTGAACAATCCCTGCATAACGTTCTTGTACATGTTCCCGAATCAAATCTGCCTGATGTTTCATGATAATATGATTTATGATGTTTTCCTAAGAGACGCAGGGCTTCCAAATAAGACGCAGTCCGACCGAATTAAGTAAGAAGACAGATTACAGATGTCAGACGACAGACAGTAGGGCAAAGCCCTGTTTCCCATCGGGAAACAATATTTATAGAAAGAATACCTCCTCCTTTTTGCTGTCGGACGCTTTACAGCGCTCACTCCCATAATCAGGGGAGCGTATGGTTCTACACATACTCAGCCGCTATGCGGCTGGGCCTTCGGCCTGATCTGAAATATCGCCCTAAATAAGGAGTAGGATAGGTTTTAGGAGTGAGGATGGAGCCTAAAGTCTTTCGTCTAACCTCTGATATCTGTGATCTCTCCTCTTTCTTAAAAACAGGTAGTATTGGGCAGATGGGAATGACCAAAGTCCAACTCATCCCCTATTGGGAACGCAAAAATTTAATCATTCCATAATAAAGACAACCCATTGAATTGGTAATATGCAGACAAATTCAACTCATGCCGATATTTACCTCCATCCAGGAATATTTCGCAGGCTTAGCGCACGAAATTGAACAGATCCCCACCCAACGAAAGGCCTTGTTACATACCTTAGCAGGTTATATTCGAGCGCAGCAGGAAGCAGGCGAACCCGCAGAGTTGATTTTCATTTGTACGCATAATTCCCGCCGCAGTCATTTCGGACAAATCTGGGCGCAGTGCCTCGCCGCACATTTTGGATATACCCACGTCAAGAGCTTCTCTGGCGGAACCGAAGCCACTGCTTTTCATCCCAATTCTATCCGGGCATTGCGGGAAGCGGGGTTAGAGATTGAAACCAAGGCCACTTCTCCCAACCCTGTCTATCGGGTAACATTTGGCTCTGAACCCACGCATCACACATATGCCTGGTCAAAGGCCTACACTGATCCTACCAATCCGCAGACCGATTTTTGCGCCATTATGACCTGTACCGAAGCAGACGAGGCCTGTCCATTGGTAGCGGGAGCCAAGATACGAATTCCCATTACCTATGAAGATCCAAAGGTTGGGGATGGAACCCCACAAGAAGCGGCTGGCTATCGCGAAAGGTGTCGCCAAATCGCTGCAGAACTTGCCTATATGTATATGCAGGTAGAGAAGACAGCAGACTGAAGAGAAAAGAAGAAAGATAAAAGGGGGACTGTCGAAGGTATTGTCATAAGGATCGGCACAGCAATCAGCCATCTTACACGTAGGGTTTCAAGATCAGGTTCAGCAATCTTCTTTGCAGGGCGGTTGTGGATTGGGGTGGTAGTCCAATATTTTCCCATACCGGTCCAGTTCAAAAGTACAGCAGTCGGTTAGGGTTTGCTTGAGTAACAGGCGTCCCCGCTGCACCCTTGATTTTGCGCCGGAGTAGGAAATTCCCAACTGGGCGGCCAGTTCTTTCTGACTCAAGCCCTCTATCTCCGAAAGGATAAGCGCCTCGCGGTATTTGGTTGGCAAGCTATCAATCATAGGCCGGATACAGCTTTCCATATGTTGCATGGCCGTATCATCTTCCCAGGCTTCTTCCTGGCTCCATTCTTCTCCTATCCTGGTCCGTACTTTTTCTTTTCTGAAGTAGTCAATAATTGCATTTCGGGTAATCTGATACAACCAGCTTCGCACTTTTTCCTGATCCCGAAGCACATCCAGCTTATCGATTATCTTGATGAATACCTCCTGAAGAATATCCGCAGCTACCGCGTGATCCGCAACACGCGATCGGATAAAGGCCAGCAAGGCATCGTGATGAGTTTGCCAAAGGGTAGTAGGGTCCAGAGATTCGCGGGTCTTCATCATTTTTTAGAAATGGATAAGTGAATATATCAAAAAGGTGTCGGTTATTTTTATATAAGAACCTTATATAGCGGGTACTTCTATTTTTCAAAGCCTTTTTTCGTAACTATTTAGCCCTACACGGGCTATTGGCGGATTCCGATCCGCCAATCATTATTCGCCAAGGCGAAGCCACCTGGCTAGCCGGACCGGAATCCGGCTATAGCAAACTGCTAAGCAGTTACATTTTTTCTTTCTATATTCGGGCCTCTTACTACTTACTGACCTACTCCATGAAACAAGGCAACGTACAGATTTGGGCGATTACCGTAGCCCTGGCCGGTTTTTTATTTGGCTTTGACACGGTAGTCATATCGGGAGCCAATCTTCCCATCAAAGAACTGTGGGATTTATCTCCTCTTTTCCACGGTACCTTTATCATGTCCATGGCCCTTTGGGGAACCGTAATCGGCGCCTTGTTGGGCGGTATACCTTGTGACGCATACGGACGAAAAAAGACGCTTTTCTGGATTGGGGTTCTGTACGCAGTCTCCGCATTTGGGTCTGCCTTGGCTCCTGATCCTTATTCCTTCTCCCTTTTCCGATTTATTGGCGGGCTGGGAGTAGGCGCCTCTTCCGTAGCTGCGCCCACCTATATTTCCGAGATTGCTCCCTCTGCCAAGCGGGGCCAACTGGGTGCATTATACCAGTTTATGATCGTATTTGGCATCTTCCTGGCCTTCTTTAGCAATTATCTCCTCAAAGGAGTAGGAGGAGATATTGACTGGCGATTGATGCTGGGCGTAGAAGGAATTCCTGCAATTGTTTACTGCATTCTTGTCGTGAAAGTACCCAATAGCCCCCGATGGCTGGTCTTACATAAAGGAGATGAATCCGGAGCAGCATCCATTCTCCAGCGGATGGGCATTTCCGATGTAGCAGAAGCGATCGCCGAGATAAAAGAATCAGTCAAAGAGAGCGTGAAGTCTGGATTTTGGAGCAAAAAATATTCTTTCCCCATCACGTTGGCATTCCTGCTGGCCTTTTTCAATCAATTGTCCGGGATCAACTTCATCCTCTATTATGCACCTGAAATCCTGGAATTAGCAGGACTTGCTACCAAAGAGTCCCTGATGAGTTCTATCTCTATTGGTTTTGTCAATCTGGTATTCACATTGCTCGGCATGTACCTGATTGATCGGCTGGGCAGGAAAACCCTGATATTCTGGGGATCGATAGGCTATATCGTGAGCTTGGGAATGGTTGCCTATGCGTTTTATAGCGGGGCCGGATCAGGTCTGTTGTTGACCTTCATTCTGCTCTTTATTGCTTCTCACGCGGTAGGACAGGGTGCAGTGATCTGGGTATTTATCTCTGAAATTTTTCCCACTAAAGTGCGCGCACTGGGGCAGTCATTTGGCGCAGGTACCCACTGGGTATTCGCAGCATTAATTACACTGGTTACGCCGGTTTTCCTGGATAAAAACGACGGAATCTTCAAAGAGAACCCCTGGCCGATCTTTGCCTTTTTTGCTGTATTCATGGTGCTCCAACTCCTGTTTGTGCTCTTTATGATGCCAGAGACGAAAGGCAAATCCCTGGAGGAACTGGAGCAGCAAATGACGCGATAATCAGGAAGAAAACACTTCTCCCGCAAATTCGGGGAGGAAAGTAGTGGGGGTAAGCGTTGAGAGGTTTCCAACAGAAACTTTCTCCCGCCCATCGTGCGTGTACACAATTTCAAATGATTCTTTGCTAAAATCGATATTCAGCGCTGCGGTTTCGCCTTCGTTTTCCCATCGAATCGTTATCGTTTTAGCAGGTGAATCCTTCAGCATAAAGTTGCCCTTAAAAGCTGGATGTGTATTCCGAAATCGAATCAAGCGACACAGTTGCTCTACCACAGGCTTATGCAGCCCCTCTATAACTTCTTCCCGACTATACACATGCCGATTAATGTCTCTCCCTACTCCGGATTTTCCTAATAGTTCCATATCATTTTCGCCAGCAAGGAAACCTGCATAGTATACCTGCGGAATTCCCGGTGCAAAAAACTGTATCGCTCGTGCCAGCAGGTAATGAACTTCTTGCCGCCCCAGCGCATCAAAAAAGGTACAATTCACCTGATACAAATCCAGATTAGAGGCTGCTGCGCCTGTTGCCTGCCGACTTTGTCCCTGGCTTTTATCATGAATACTCTCGACAAGCGAATCAATCTCAGCCGGGCTCAACAATCCGGGTTTTTCATTTGAAGGCCCCACATCAATAATCCCGATCCCATCGTGGGTGTCCAAAACGGTGATCGCATTGCGCGGGGAGATGGCCAGCCATTTTTTCAGGTTGCGAAAGGTATGCTGGTGGAAGGCATCCAAAATCAAAGGAGGAAGTGCAAAATCATATACAAAATCCACTTTTTCTGCTATCGAAATCTGATCCCGGTAGTACGAATGTATTTCAACCAACACTTCCATGCCCAATGCCCGGGCTTCAGTTGTAAGTTCATCTATAAAAGCATAGGTTTCCGGGATCATAAAACAGGAACTCCCGGGCACTTTGATTGCATAGCCCGCAGCGTCCAATCGGATCATTTTTATCCCTGCATTTGCAAAGGCGTCAAGAATTTTCCGAAGATATTTGCGCCCCAGTTCATGCTGCACATCGATGTCGATCTGCCGGGAGGTAAAGGTTGTCCAGATGATACGTCGGGTACCGTCTTTGAGGGTTACAAAAGTATAGGGAAAACCCGGTCGGGGCCGGTAAATAGTTAGTAAATCTGCTTCACTTGCACCTTTGGGAAAAACGCTCCCCATCGTTAAAAAAAGCGGCGCAAATTCGGACTCTTCTCCCTTCTCTAAAAAGTCTTGAAATTCTGCTGAATCACAGGACACATGATTGACGATTAAGTCAGCCATTATCCCATGAGATGCACTCAGTTTTTGGACATCCTCCCAAGTCCCCAATCTGGGATCGACAGTAGTATGATCGATGGGGTCAAAGCCTGCATCTGCTCCATCGATCGGATAATAAAATGGCAATAAATGAACTCCGCCAAACAATCCTTCAAGCGGTCCATTCAGGAGTGTGGTAAGCTCCGAAATCGTACTCGCTCCCATCCGGTTGACATATGCGATCAATTGAACACGGTTTTCCATTCAGCCTAATTACAGTGAGATTATTTTCAGCGGTGCTCAAAATAGAAAAATATAGGACAGATACGCAGAATCAGCCCTTACCGGGGAGCTCCGAAATCCTTTTCGGAGCAAAAAAAAATGAAAAAAATGAAAAAAATCTTCAAAATGCCTTTGAAGGAAGCCGTATATTTGGCGAAACTCCAGATTACATGCACGCTACGTTCCCTATTTCAACCCGCCAGATTCGCTCATTTCACGAAGATGGATTCGCTGTCCTACCGGATTTTCTCACAAAATACATGTGTGAAAAACTTGCCTCTCGGGCAGTCGGTTTAGTAGATGAGTTACGTGCAGAATGGGATGCTTCTGTTTTTTCTACGAATGAACAAACCCGAACGTCGAATGACTATTTCATGGAGTCAGGCGACAAGATTCGGGTATTTATGGAGGAAGGAAATGAAGCTCATACGGAGGGTCATCGGGTGAATAAAATCGGGCATGCCCTCCATGATTTGGACCCGGTATTTCGGGCCTTCCCACGGTCAAAAGACCTCCAGCAAATTGCCCATTCAGTCGGTCTGAAAAAGCCCGGTTTAATACAGTCGATGTACATTTTCAAACAACCTAAAATCGGCGGCGAAGTTTCTATCCATCAGGATGCTACTTTCCTCTATACCGATCCCCAAAGCGTAGTCGGTTTTTGGTTTGCTATTCAGGATGCCACCTTAGAAAATGGCTGCTTGTGGGCCCTTCCGGGCGGCCATAAGGAAGGCCTGAAAACGAAATTTATCAGAGACGGAAAAGGCGGGACCACCTTTGACGTGCTGGATACAAATCCCCTACCCCAAACGGGCTACGTCCCCCTCGAAGTAAAGGCGGGGACGCTGGTATTATTGCATGGTTTATTGCCGCATTACAGCGAAGCCAATCGCTCTGCTAAACCACGCCAAGCCTATACCATTCATGTCATTGACCAGCAAGCAGACTATCCCGCTGATAATTGGCTGCAGCGACCAGCTGATATGCCTTTGAGGGGGTGGGAATAGGGGGGAGATTGGGATTTCGGGAGAACAATCAACAGGTCGGGGCTGGCTACTCTGTTTTCCGCAAGCGATACACATAAACGCCCAATCCCAAACAGATCAAGGCCGCAAAAGCCATTACGTACACAATCGTTTCTGCCCCTTCCGAAAAAGGATTGCCGGTAGCAGCATAGGCCGCTTTCAGGACATTGGTTGCGCCCAATAACACTGTAACACCTACCAACACGAGAAGCAAGACGTTGGAAATCAAGGGATTGAGACGCGGCATTATCTTTGGATCATTCACCACAATCAGCAGAAAAATCGCCACAAAGGGGAGCAATAAGCCATTAAGTGCCTGTGCCAATACAATTGCCGGAACGGGCTTGATTCCCGAAATACCAAATGCAAACCCCGATATCAGGACAATTCCCCATACCCAACGATACGATTTACCGGTATTTTCCCATGTAGTTTCGCCCTTGCCCCATATTGTTTTGGCCGTAATCGCAGCTGCCATCGGTGCGGTAATGGAAGAGGTAAACCCCGCTGCAAACAAACCGATTCCGACCAGGACAGCAGCCCAGGTTCCCAATCCATTCTCCATGGTAGCTGAAAGAGCTTGGAAAGAGAAAGGCCCCGCAATTTGGGTGCCGACCAAGAGAATCGCAATTGAAATGACGCCTCCTATAAAAATGGCGATCGAAAGCCCCCACCTCATTTCGCTAATGGTTTGTCCCTTACTGATGCCCGATGCGAGAAACAGATTGTAAGGCACTATCGTAGTGCCCACCAGCCCAATAATCAGCCATTCTGAGCCAGAAGGAATGGAAGGACTCAGGGCTTTTGTAACAACCAACCCCCAATCAAGTGGACTACTGACTGCCACCCAAATAAAGGCAAGGCCCATTATTGCCACAACCAGGCCCATCAATTGAGCAATTTTCTTATCATTCCCCCACCACAATACGATACCCGCTGCTCCCGCTATGATTGCGGTCAGAATATTTCGATGAATCCCCGAAATCAATTCTCCCCCCGAAACCGCACCCAGGATATTCCCTGCCTGATAGGCGATTCCTCCCAATATGATAGCGCCCGCAATCAACCAGGTAAGGGCATGTAATCGTGTGCCTCTATACCGGTGAGCAATCGCTTCTCCCAGGCTATATCCCGACACCAGGGTAATCCGGGCAGTGGCTTCCTGTAAAATGATGCAGGCCAAGGTGGAAAACACAAGGGCCCAAAGCAGGCTCAGCTGATGGGTTGCTCCGGCAGCAGCGGCAGTGGTAACCGTGCCCGGCCCAATAAAAGCCGCAGAAATTACCGACCAAAACAACACACTCAATAAGCGGGATCGGAGCGAAGAAGGTGAAGGCATAACTTGATCTTATGAGGCAAATGTAGGCATCTCTCCGCAACATCGTAAAATTCGCAATCTCTCCTTCCAACCTTTGTCATATTTCCGGTATCTTTCTAATAAGGAAACTGTTCCGCCTCCCATTTCTCCTTCCTATTTTTTTAGAAAAAGTAGGGCAAAAAGCGCAGAGCCAATGCAACGCGCAGGGGGAAACAGCTTCCAATCGTAGATCACACTTGGATCCCCACTTGATGCAGAGGCAGATTGCGGGAGGTATTAGCAGGTGAGGCTGTTTCATTCCTGAGGCAGCCTCTTTGTATGGGAAACATATTTCCGAATCAGAGACGATAGAGTATTTCCAGACAGGTACGGCCATTGTGATAGGGGCATTTCCAGGGACCGACAAGATTATCTTCCGTATAGGGAACTCCTTTTTCAGACACCCGAAAATACCATTCTCCACTGTTCGGATCGATCATATTTGCTTCGATGTATGCCCATAGCCGATGGGTAGCTCTCAGGAACTCCTCGTCGCCGGACAGGGCATAGGCATTCAGGAATCCGACACAGGCTTCTGCTTGTGGCCACCAGTGCCGGGTAGTATCTGTGATTCCGTTTGCATCCCCTTCATTGCACATACTGCCATCGGTATCGATTCCTTCACGCAGGGCCGAATAGGCCAAATTGAGTGCTGCCTCCCTCACTTCCTGAATCAATGCTACCTCTCCGATTGCTTCCGCCGCTTCGCAGAGCAACCAACTCCCTTCTATGTCATGCCCATAGGACCATTCATGAGAACGCAGGTTCCAGTTTTCATCAAAAAACAAGTGGAAATGGTGCGCCTCCTGATCGATAATCGTATCCAGAAAACAACGGGTGAGGTTTTTTAACCGGGCTTTCAGATAGGGGTCAGGCCAGCACTGATAGAGTACGGTATATGCCTCCAACACATGGAGGTGGGTATTCATGGTCTTTTTTTCATTGGCATCCTTGTCGCTCAGGCGCAAATCTTCGAGCAGGTTCCACTCACGGTCATAGGCTTCAAAATATCCGCCCTGTTCCGGGTCATAGCTGTGCTGCTCAATGAGTTCATACAGCTCAATGGCAAAAGTGAGGCTCTCCGCTTTTCCGGTGATCCGATAGTATTCTGCCAGGCCATAGATCGCAAATGCCTGAGCATATATTTGTTTTTTGGAATCAAGCGGATTCCCTTTATAATCGACCATCCAATACATTCCCCCCTGCTTCTCATCCCGAAAATGGGTCATCAAATAAGCATAGGCCCGGTCTGCCATCTTCAGGTATGCGGGATCTTCAAGTGCCCGGTAGGCTGCGGAAAAAGTCCATAGGATTCGAGCATTCAGCACTGAGCCTTTAGGCGCATCCGGAACCACCTGCCCGTCGTGCAGAATTTGCCCGAGAAAACCTCCTTGCACCTGGTCTGGAGTTCGGGTACTCCAAAAAGGTAAAATCTGCCCGGTCAGGATTTCCTGCGCACGGGCCCGCAACTCCACTATATTCTTTTCTTTCATGTACTCATCGATTCATATACTCCATATTTTTGCGAATTAATTCGATTCGCTGCCGCACCGAAGTCGCCGATCGCAAGCCATCTTCGGGCGTATTCTGGACATAATCAATGAGTTGAGCAACGGTTGAGGTCGCAACATGCATGCGGGTATCCGAGGAGCCATAATAGATAAACACCTCGTCTTTTTCATTTCGAATCCAGCCATTACTGAATACGACATTGGAGACATCCCCAATTCTCTCTTCTCCTTCCGGCGCAATAAAATAGCCCGCAGGCCTGTGAATCACCTGATCCGGTTGGTTGAGGTCAGTCATAAATACGTATAACACATACCGCAGGCCTGCTGCCGTATTGCGGACACCATGTGCGAGGTGAAGCCATCCTTTTTCGGTTTTCAGCGGAGCGGGCCCCAGGCCATTTTTCAGTTCTTTGATGGTGTGGTAAACTTTGTTGTCGATTACTTTTTCCTGGGGAATTTCGGCCTTTTCCATACTCTCTGTCAGGCCCCATCCGATCCCCCCCCCGCTTCCGACACTGATGAATCCATCTTGCGGGCGGGTATATAGCGCATATTTCCCATCCACAAATTCAGGATGCAAGACGACATTTCGTTGCTGTCCGGCATAACTGATCAGATCAGGCAGCCTTTCCCATTTGATCAAATCCCGGGTACGGGCAATCCCACATTGAGCAACAGCAGCTGAAGTATTTCCAGCAGGGGCATCCGGGTCTTTTCTTTCGGTACAAAACAGGCCATATAGCCAGCCATCTTCATGCTGAATCAAACGCATGTCATATACATTCGTATCAGGCTCGTCAGTTTCCGGCATATCGATCGGATAGTCCCAAAACTGAAAGTTGTCAATCCCATTAGGGCTTTCGGCAATCGCGAAAAAAGATTTCCGGTCTGCCCCCTCTGTTCTCACAACCATCAGGTACCGTCCATCCAGATAAATGGCACCCGCATTAAATGCAGCATTCACGCCCATGCGCTCCATCAAATGGGGGTTTGTTGCAGGGTTGAGGTCATACCGCCAAAATATCGGTGCGTGAGCAGCCGTCAATACAGGGTAGGTATAACGCTGAAAAAACCCATTATGGGATTCAACAGGAAGATTTTCCCGATTAATCAACTTTACATGGTCAGCAAACAGGCGCTCCTGCCTTTCCTGAAAAGCCTGAGTACTTAAGGCCTTATTCGCTACTGGGTTGGAATTCGTATCAGTGTAGGTATGTTTCTTTGTCATAAGATATTCGGCTAAGTTGGAAACCGAGAGTCCGTTATAGCAGGCCGGTCAGAAATCCTATTTTAATCGCCTGGAAGGGGTGGGGTAGTCGACAGAGAAAAAGATAAAGGAGGTCTCTCGAAATTGTTTAAAGTCGGCTTCCACTGAGCCATATTATTCCCAGTAGGCAAAGCACTACATGCCTTTGGTAATACCAGTTTGGTTTGAGTTCACACATCCGCTCATGAATTGTGAATTCCCGTGTGTATATTGAACCTGAAGGGGCTCCTTCCTGATTGTAATTCATACTTTAGCCGATCTGCCTTATCTATCCATACCGATTTAGCATAATTCACGCCTTCAACCATCCTTTACCATGATGTATTCCCGCCTTTTTCTCATCGCCCTTACCTGGGCATTATTCGCCTGTCAACCCCAACAAACTGATACGACAGTACAGGCTCCTGATTCCGTTGATCCGCTTTCTATGGACAACCTCTATGCATGGTGCATTGTCCCATTTGATAGTGAAAAACGTACACCGGCTCAACGGATGGAAATGCTCAAAGAACTGGGCTTTACGCGCTATGCCTATGACTGGCGAACAGAGCACCTGGCAACGATGCCGAATGAAATTAAGCTAGCTCGAAAAAACGGGATCGATATCATGGCGGTATGGATATGGATAGATGCGAATGCTGATCAACCCGGAAAACTTAGCGACAACAATGAGCAAGCTTTAGGAACCGTACTCAAGTGGAAGTTAAACACGCAAATCTGGGTAGGATTTCAAAACAATTATTTTGAAGGAGAAACAGAAGCGGATAAGATAAAAGCAGGTGCTGAAATGGTCGCCTACCTCTCAGACCGGGCCAAGGAGGGAGGCAATACGATCGCTTTATACAATCATGGCGACTGGTTTGGTGAGCCTGCTAATCAAGTCAAAATCATCGAAGCCCTCCCGGAGCACGACCTTGGGATTATTTACAATTTTCATCATGCGCACGAACAACTGGATCGGTATGATGAGATTGTTGAAGTTATGATGCCCCATTTACAATATGTCAACCTCAATGGCATGCGTGCCGAAGGGCCGAAGATTATGCCTATCGGATCCGGAAACCTGGAACAGGAAATGATTCAAAAATTGTTGGATGCAGGATACACAGGTGAATTTGGTGTATTGGGCCACGTAGAGGATCGGGATGTAAAAGAAGTCCTTAGCGAAAACCTGGAAGGACTGAAGACGATAGCCATCAGATAACAGACAACAGATGACAGATGACAGATCGTTACTTGTGCCGCTTGTCTGAACTATCTCGGAATAAAGATGCCATCTCCGGCAGTGCCCATGTATCCACCCCAGGCAGGTGCTTGATCGATTCGAATGGGAGTAGCGATTCGTTTGATTTGCATGCCCGTGAATTCGTACATATTTCCATAGACGGGATACTGGCAATGCACAATGTCTAACCACCCGTCGTCATCCATATCTCCAATCCACGGCGTTGAAAATACATTTTTGAATTGGGCGAGCTTGTCGATTCCCTTTACCTTTCCGGTCTTAAAATCCAGCCAGAGCAAGCGGGTTGAGACGGCTTCTATTTCTGTAGGTACTGTTTTTGAGATGCCTGTGCTACAGTCATATTCGGTTGTGCTAAAAATGACTTCGTCCTGACCATCCCGATTGATATCGTAAGCAACCGGTGAAGCAAAAGCTAAGCAGCCTATCGAATCTTTATACACCGTCTCTCCGGATTTCCCATCCAGCATGAGTTGATATGCTCCTTCATAGTAGGGGAATACCCCTTTGCTTACAGTGGTAAATACATCCGGAATCTGATCATTGGTGAAATATCCGACGGCAAAACTCCCACTCGCTTCTGTATTGGGAAAATCCTTCTGCCAGAGGATTGTATAGTCTTTCCCATCAATGGCGCGAATCGTCCCTCCGTGAGAGATAGCAATGATGTCCCCATATCCATCTCCGGACACGTCTGCAACTACCGGTGGCGCGACAAATCCTTGTGTAGCTTCTCTTGCGATGACCTGAGCAGCAGACAGATCATTCCGTATAAGATCAGCCAGGGTAGTGCGATACAAACTCCCTCCAAAGGTTTCTCCTCCCGTCCCAAAAATCAGCGTATGCGAATCTGTATCGGGCTGAGCAAAACACAGCGGCGACATATAAGACTCCAGCCCATCCGGCATGGTGTCCGCCGCCAACACGGCTCCGGTTTTGAGGTCAAATACCATCAATACCCCAGGCAAACGCCCTTCCATCACGCCTCCGGGAATTTGCCAATTCCCACCATTCAGGGCAAGTAATTCAGGCAAGCCATCCTCATTTTGATCGGGCACCAAAATGCAATTGTAGAAATTAAAACGGGCATATTGTAGTATCGGATGGTCCGCGAAGGTATATTCATAGGACCATATTGTTTCACCGGTTTTCCCATCCAGCGCCTTTAAGACTCTTTCCCGCCCTCCGATGATCACATCCTCCGTTCCATCGCCATTAATGTCATAGAAACTTGCTGAACCTGCTACCTGGGCATCCGCTTCCGTTTGCCAAAGCTGTTCACCCGTTTTGCCATCCAGGGCTAAAATACCCTGATCTGTATGCGCGACTTCCCCTTTTCCGGCCCCAATAACCAGATCGAGAACTCCATCTCCATTCAGGTCAGCTGCACGAGGGGAAGACTGCGCTCCCATACTGAAATAGGTCTTCCGCCAAACAATTTCGCTGGGTTTTGGCTTACTGCAACTGCTCAGGGCAATGGCTGCCAATAGTATGAATGCACAATAGCAGAAATAGGTCCGTGTCATCTAACCGATTACTATATATCCAGAAAAAGCAGCGGCGCTGAAAGATTTCAGCGCCGCCAATTTACTTATTTACCTGTAGCAGGACTTACTGATCCCACCAAATTCTGGTCATTACATCATCAGGCTTAGTACCACCTTCCTGAAGATTTGGGTTAATCGCAACTTCGGAAACCCAGTAACGAAGTCTTCTGAAAATCTTACCACCGGACTCGTTGCCAGGGTAGTTTACTTCAGTCAACACAGGGAACCCGGTTCTTCTGTAGTTGCTATAGGCTTCATACCACTGCATGAAGTTAGCAGCCCAGTGTTGTGTACCAATCATTTCCAATGAACCGTCGAAAGGATTAGCTGCGAGGTAATCATCTACCTGCGCATCAGTTACTTCGAAGGCAGGATTGAAGATGGTCCACTGCTGCATAGCAGCTCTTACCCCTGCATTGTAGTGATCTGCTGCAGTACCTGTTGTGTTCCAGCCTTTGATAGCGGCTTCGGCAAGCAGGAATTCTACTTCCGCATAGGTCATCATGATCGCAGGAGCTGCCACATCCAACAACATAGGGTTGATGCGAGAGAACTCCAATTCACGATTCACCGGATCAGTTGTTCCGAGGTAAGCACGGATGGTTACATCGTCATATCCGTTAGGCATACCGATCTGATCAGCAGGATCAGTAAGGTGTGGGCCGTCCCATAGTCCGCGAACGGCATAGATAGGCAGACGAGGGTCATTGTTGTCTTTCAGGAAATCAATCAGCGTCTTACTCATCATGTTGTTTGCTCCCCAATCATCAGGAATCAACGCACGAGAAAGACCATTTTGATTGAACCACTGGCTGGGACCAGAAGCCATAGGCACGTATGCCATGTCATCATTGCTGGTCATCACGCCACCTTGGATTGCTTTTTGCACATAGCTCTGAGCAGTAGCAGGATCTACATTGGAAATCCGCATTGCCAAGCGCAACATCATAGAGTTGGCGAATTTTTTCCACTTGGTGTAATCACCGCCGTAGATATTATCTGCGCTTCCTACATTATCAGGGCCTGTACCAATCGCCTGGGCTGCTGCTTCCAACTTGGCCAGCATATCCTTGTAGATAGACTCCTGGTCATCGTACTTAGGGAAAAAGATTCCATCTACTCCTTTGTTAGCCTCAGAGTAAGGTACGTTTCCGTACAAGTCGGTCATGATATGCATGGGCCAGATGTAATTCACCTGTGCAATGTGATGCAAATTGGTCCAGGTTGGATTAGATCCTTCTGGTCCGGTCTGTCGAATCACTTCCCCCAATGTTTTCAGGGCGATAGAATACAGACGAGACATGTATGCATCATGGCTATCGAGGTGATAGAAGTACTTATCTCCAGCTCCTCTTTCCCCACCAATTTGCAGGGTCGCTGTGTGCTGAATGAAGCCCGAGGCTAAATTCAGGTGCACGCGTCCATTTGAGTACCGGTTTTCGACAGCTTCAACCTGACCTGTAGTCAGCATGAAACGCCAGTCCAGTTCATTCGCTGCGTTAGGATCGATATTCAAATCGGTCAGGTCCTCATTGATTTGATCGCAACTGATAATGGGCATCAACAATACCAAGCCCAGTATCCATATTTTATTGAGTATTTTCATATTTCTAATGCTTAAAATTCAATCTTGAGGTTAAACCCATAAGAGCGTGTCTGTGGGAAGGAGAAATACTCCAATCCTTGGGCATTTGAGTTGTTGTGAACAGACTCAGGATCTACATTATCCAGTTTGCTCATGAGCAGTGCGAGGTTACGCGCTACTAATGAAAGACGTACTGTCTGAACTCCTGTGCTAGCCAACAAGCTCTTTGGCAGGCTGTATCCCATGCTCAATTGACGCAATTTGATAAAGGAAGCATCATACACAAAACGGTCAGAAAGCTGTCCATAACGGCCCCAGAATCCATCTGTCAAATCAGGTCCAAGCACCATATTCAACGGCTCACCATCAGGATTTACACCAGTAACAGTGATTTTTTCACGTCCCTCGGAAACGAATCCGATACCGCTATGTGGCTCAACCGTCATCTGATGATCTCCTTGTCCTACCAGACGTACATTGGAACCGGAATAGAGTTGTCCCCCTGCTTTGAAGTCAACCAGGAAGTCAAGATAAATCCCTTTCCACATGAGGGTATTGGTGATACCACCTGTGTATCTATGTACCCCATTACCCAAGACAGAGAATTCACCATTTACAACAGGGGCTCCATTATCCGGATCAAATACAGGCTGCCCATCGATAAACTGCTGCGTCTGCCCTTTGATCGTACTGTAAGGCGATCCAACAATATTGAAGATTCTCGCCCAGCGTGTACGGGGCTCACCCAAGCCACCAGAACTTGCGATTTCGTCAATTCCTTCAGAGAGAGAAACTACTTCGTTGTCATTCAGGGCAACGTTGAAAGAAACATCCCAGCTGAAATCTTTTTTCTGGATCGGACGACCTGTAATCAAGAGTTCAACCCCCTGATTTTTCATCTCACCAATGTTGATGGTCGTTTGACCAAATCCAGAGGTAGGAGAAATAGTGGCATCCAGGATATCATTCGTAGTCTTTTGGTTGTAATACGTTACATCCACTCCCAAACGGTTGTCGAAGAAACGGAGGTCAAACCCAACTTCAACTTCGGTAGAAGTCAACGGAACCAAAGCAGCATTAGGAATAGAACTCTGTGAGATAGAAGCATTAGGCTGACCTAAGTGTCCCTGCCCCAGTCCGTAGGTCAATAACAGCCTGTAAGGATCCGTATCACCTCCAACCTGTGCCCAGGAAGCTCTCAATTTACCAAAGGTAAGGGCTCCACCACTCAGACCCAACAATTCACTGAATACAAAGCTACCTCCAATAGAAGGATACAAGATATCATTGTTCTCAGGAGCCAATGTAGAGAACCAGTCCTGACGTGCAGTACCAGTCAAGTACAAAAATCCTTTATACCCAACAGTTGCAGAACCAAAGACGGAGTTAATTCCCTCTTCGTTAAATCCATATCCAGGAGACTGGTTAGCAAGATTCGCGAACGTATGGAAAAAAGGAATGTTGAAATTACTACCACCCAGGGTAAGCGCCTCACTAGATCTGCGCATGCGGTTACCTCCAATAAATGCATCAACAGAAAGGTCTCCGTAGGTATCGCTAAATCCGAGAAGACCTTCGATGTTTGTTTCCCGTACTCTTCTTTCCCGCTCCGTCAGGCTACCCTGACGCTGGTATCCTGTTCCGTAAGGCGTGAGATCTCTTTCACGACGCACAAACCAGTCCATTCCCACACGCCCTTGTGCGTAGAGGAAATCGGTCAGTTCTACCCGTACAACCTGAGAAGTGATGATCCGGTCTCTGGTATCATCATTGTCAAACTGATGTGCAGCCCACCATGGGTTTGCATTCCAGAGGTTGTTAGAAATCTGCATTTCCTCTCCAACAGCTTTTCCATCCTGAGCAACGAACCCTTCAGGAATAGCACCGAGTTTGTTCGGGTCTCCTTTGAGGTCATCCACATTGTAGTTCATTGGAAGGCTCAAGAGTGCGTTCAAAGAGTTCCCCGGTGAATCGGCAATTCTTGGGCGGTTCTGCGCTTCTTCATTTGAGTACAAGATTCTGGAAGTCAAGGTTACCCGGTCTCCGAATTTACCATTGTAAGAAGCACTGATGTTGCTACGCTTATATCCTGCATTAGGCTGGATACTTTTGTTGTCCAGAAGAGAAGCATTTACCCGAACATTGTGATTGGCATCTCCACCTGAGAATCCAATTGTATTGGTCCAGGTAGTACCCGTGCGATAGAAACGCTTAATGTTCTCATCTCTCTGGTAGCTATAAGGACGACTTACGCCGTCAAACTGTGCAACAGGACTTCCGTCCAATCTGGCACCCCAGTTAGATCCATTACCCAGGCTCCATGCATCTTCAGCATCAAGCGGCTTTGTACCATCACGACCTTGTCCATACTGGTTCTGAAAGTCGAAGAAGTCAATCGGCTCCTCAAATACATAGTTAGTGTTGAATTCAACGCCAATTCCTTTGCGAGCTTTTCCGCTCTTGGTTGTAACGAGGATTACTCCGTTAGAAGCACGAGATCCGTAAAGGGCAGCAGCATTCGCTCCTTTCAATACGGTAATGTTCTCAATGTCATCCGGGTTGATACTTGACATACCATCTCCTTCATCAACTCCTCCCCAAAGACCTGCCTGGCCAAAGCTGGAGTTGTCAATCGGGATACCATCGACGATGTAAAGGGGCTGGTTGTTTCCACTCAAGGATACATTACCCCGGATAACCACACGGCTGGAACCCGCAGGTCCAGTACTTAGGTTACTTGCATTTACCCCAGCGATTTTACCTGTCAAAGAGTTGGCAAGGTTCAATTCACGCGCTTCGGTGAAGCTGGAACCGTCAATCTCAGTTACAGAATACTGGAGAGCCTTCTTATCTCTCTCGATACCGAAGGCTGTAATAACCACATCATCCAGTTCTACGTCCTGGCTGACCATGGAAACATTAATTGTACTTCTGCCACCGACCGGAATTTCCTGAGCTCCGAATCCGACAAAAGTAAAACGCAAGGTGGCTCCATCCTGCGCTGCGACTTTGAAGTTTCCTTCAATGTCAGTTAAGGTACCTTGCTGGGTACCGACTACGAGAACAGTAACACCTGCCATAGGCGAACCGTCATCAGCACGAGTGACTTTTCCACTGACCTGTCCCTGAGCCCAGAGATGGACTGAACATAAGGTGATCAGGAAAAGAAATAGTAAACTTTTTTTCATCATAATAGATAAGTTAAAAGTAGTAGGCATAATACCACTTGGCCATTAAAGCATTATTAGGGTTTTGAGCCTGTAATGGCATTCTAATCTTGAAATTATTCTTTTGCGTCTGGAGAGACATCCTGCGCCGTCCTGCATTTTTTACAGGTTGCGTAATCGTTTTCGCGACTA
>CAYGTH010000024.1:25231-30498 GCA_964352745.1 uncultured Bacteroidia bacterium | reverse complement strand
TCTGAAATATCAAACATCGCCCGGTATAAGCGAGGTCTGATAATTAATCATGGATTGGGCGGACATCCTCGGTAGGGTTGAACAATTGAATTGGCGAAAGTCGAACTAAGCCTTTCTCGATCTCTCGAATTTCCAACGTCTCGCTTCTCTCTCCCCACAAAAAAAACCTCTTCCCGGGAGCTTGAGCATCCGTCGGGAAGAGGTAATCGACCTACTTTAAATTTAGGTCTTAGCAAAATTCTTCAAAAGCAGCGCGCAGGTTTGCAGCAATCAGCTGTCCGGGGCGGCCTTCGATGTGATGACGCTCAATGATATGCACCAACGCACCATCTTTGAACAAAGCGATAGAAGGAGAAGAAGGAGGATAAGGCAGCATATACTCTCTTGCTGTCTTGGTAGCTTCCATGTCCACACCTGCAAAAACAGTTACGACCTGCTCAGGCTTTTTCTCTCCTTGCAGCGAAGCAACAACACCGGGACGAGCAGCTCCTGCCGCACATCCGCATACAGAATTGACAACCACGAGAGTCGTTCCTTTCTGGTTTTTCAACACCTGATCTACTTCTTCTGAAGTATGCAAAGACTGAATACCTGCGTTTTCCAGTTCCGCAGCCATCGGGGCGGTAAGTTCAGCGGGATATCTCATGTTTATTTATGATTTACGAATTCTGATTTACGAATTCTGGTTGATACAACTAAAAGGAATAACCATCCTCTATGCAAAACTACATATTTTTCAGATTGTTTACCCTTTTTTGGGTCAAGGTTTCAACATCGACTTACGAATACGGAGAGATTTTCGTTTCAATAAAAGGGAATCCCACGAAAATTAATCGGGAGTTTATACATTCCCCATTGCAATTACGTACTTTTGCAGCACCTATGAAGCAATTATACCTAGCGTTCGGTTTTTGTCTGATCATCGGTACGGGCCTGGCCCAGCAACCCAATATTTATGACGAGAAGGTAACTTCTGCCGCAAATATTGCAACAACGATCAGTAATCTCGGCATAGTCGGGAACAGTTTTAGCGGAAGTTTCAATGTAGAAGGCTTTCCTTCCTGCGAATATCCGGCAAATTCAGGCATTGAACACGTATTTGAAGGCGGTCTCTGGGTGGGCGGAATTGTCAATGGACAGGTCGCAGTAAGTACCGGTGCCGTAGATGATGTCTCCGGCTATGGTCCGGGAAAAAGGGGCTTTGAATTCACTTCTACCGGAGTACTTCAAGAGCGATCTACGCTGTTTGACAGCCCCTTCTATACGCCTGGCGCCATCTCTCATCAGGATTACGTTTCCCAATTTACCGATGCAAACCTCGCAGTAAATACCGGGACCGGCAATATCCCCATCGACGACCACCTTACTCCACTGGGAGTGACAATCGATTTTCAGGCTTTCAACTGGAGTTTTTCCTTTGCCAATTTCTTCGTTATCCTCAACTTCAAAATCACCAATACCAATCAGGTGCCGATCGACTCCTTGTACCTCGGTTATTGGATGGATGGGGTGATTCGGAATGTAAACATCACTCCTCCGGGCGGTTCGGCCTTCTATAATAAGGGAGGAAATGGATTCATCGACTCCCTGAATATGGGTTATGAATTCGATGCGATCGGTGATATTGGCTATACAGATAGCTACGTCGCCACGAAGTACCTGGGCGCAGAAATCAACGGGAGTTGCCCGACTTCCCCCGATTTCAGTACCAATTTCAACACCTGGCAGTTTCGTAATTCTGCCGACCCCTTATACTTCTTCCCTTCTAATGACTTCCAGAAGTATGGAAAAATGTCTGCCGGCCTGAATAACCTTCCAGCCTGGCCTGACATTCAAAATAATATCAGCGGGCCCAATAATCGCTCGAACTTGATTTCCGTAGGGCCATTTTTGCGACTCAATCCCGGCGAAACCATCGACATGGCTTATGCAATTGTCTGTGCACGTCGTGTATTTGATGGACAGCCTGCCGCGATGAATACCCCCGCCCAGCGCGCCAACCTGATTCAAAATGCCCAGTGGGCGCAGCGGGCATTTGATGGAGAAGACATCAATGGAAACTGCATCCTTGATCCAGGTGAAGACAGGGACGGGAATGGTCGAATTACCCGATTTATTCTTCCTGCTCCCCCACCCTCTCCCAAGCGGAAGGTGCTTGCGCTCGACAATACCATAGAAATATACTGGTCGGATAATGCCGAGAGTGCGGTTGATCCCATTTCAGAGAAAGAAGACTTTGAAGGGTACCGTTTATATAAAACCGCCATCGGGTTTGACGTTCAGAATACGCAAATTATCGATCAGGAACTCAAGCTAATCGCTTCCTGGGATATGCCGGACAATGAAAATTTCTTTGACAATGGATTCGAGGATATTCGACTTGCACAACCCGTTCAGTTTGCAGGAGATCAACTCATTGACAACCCCAGCGAATTTGAGCCGGACCGTACAACCTATACCTACAAATACACTTTTGACAAAATTGCCAATGGCTGGCAGCATGCGGTAGGCTTGTCCGCATTTGACCAGGGAGACCAGGTCAATAATCTTGAGTCCCTGGAATCTTCCCGTATTGAAAACCTGAAACGAGTATTCGCAGGGAAACCCATCAACACAGGCTTTGAAAATGGAGATCCCTTTGTATATCCCAATCCTTATTATGCAGGCGCATCCTGGGAAGGAGCCAGTAATTTTGAAGAGGATCGAAAAGTCATTTTTAGCAATCTTCCCAGGGATTGTCAAGTTCGGATTTATACCCTGGCAGGAGACCTGGTGGATGTGTTTGAACACAATGAAACTTATACCGGAGAAGATATCAAATGGTTTGACACCTATTCGGACACTGAAAATGCCGTTTTCTCTGGGGGAGAACATGCCTGGGACTTACTTTCAGCCGATAATCAGATCATTGCCAGAGGCTTGTACATTTTCGTTGTAAATGATAACCAAACCGGAGATCGGTTCAGGGGGAAATTTGTCATTATTAAATAAATACACCCGAACCCAAGGCAGGCTCTCATCCGACCCGCAATCACCTCTCTGCTTTAGCATATCACAAACCCACTTTTATTTCTTAACCAAAACCCAGTTTATGAAAAAACTAGTTGTACTCATCCTACTTAGTAGTTTGGCATGGACAGTTCAGGCACAATACCCGACTGTAACCATCCAACAGATTCAAACCGTTTCCGCACAGGCACTCGCCAACTGCGTCGATACGATTAACTTTTTTGGAGATACAGTCATCACGCACGGAACCGTAGTGATGGAGGGGGGTATCTCTCAGTCTCCTGGCGACAACAGAAACGTATGGATTCAAAGCGGTAGCGGTCCTTTCTCCGGAATTGACGTGTATACCATTGGGGTTCCCGTTCCTGTTCCCGGAACAGATGTACTGGATCTTGTAGCGGGTGACTCCGTTGAGATTACCGGGATTGTAACTACTTTCGCAAATGAGTCAGAACTCATTCCTTTGAACATCAACGTACTCGCCATCAGCAAGCCTGTATATGTAAATCCGATAGAGGTCAGCGATCTGAATGACAATACCCGAACCAACAACCTGGTGACGGGTGAGCAATGGGAAGGAGCCTATGTGGAACTTACCAATGTAACGGTAGCAACAGTCGATCCTTTTACCGCTGGAGGCGTAGATCGGGTAAGCTTCAATGTGCAGGATGCAAGTGGAAACCTGGTCAATATTTCAGACCGCTTCCTGGCCCAGCGCCTTCCATCAGGAGGAGGTGCTTTTACCGCTCCAACAGCGGGTACCGTATATGATACCCTCCGGGGGGTAGTAGCCCACTCTGGCAACGGATGTACCGGTGGTACCGGACGAGGCTATGAAATTTACCCATTCGATGCGGCAGACTATGTAATTGCAATAGGGCTTGCACCGCCACAGATTGGTGTTTCTCAGCGTTCTCCTATTACGCCTACCGGCAGTCAGGATATCAGCATCAGTGCTACGATCACAGATGTTGATGGCACCGTAAACTCTGCTACCCTCTATTATGCAGTGGGAGTAGGCAATAATACCTTCCAATCTATCCCAATGACCAGCATCGGCGGGGGCTCTACCTATCAGGCAAGCATTCCTTCCAGTTTATACAATGATGGAGATCTGGTAAAATATTACATCTGCGCAGACGATAACGATGGCCTGACCGGCTGTAGCCCAGATGTTCCTGGTGGTATTTTCGATCCTCAGTTCTTCCGCGTACGCGACGACGGACTGACCATCGCCGATGTACAATTCACGCCTTATGCCAATGGAAATTCCGGCTACAGAAGTCTGGAAGTAACCCTTCGCGGAGTTGTAACCGCCTCAGCAGAGCCCGGCAACCTCGGATTTGTCTATATCCAGCAGGCTGGCGAAACCGCGTGGTCAGGTATTCCTTTGGTGGAAAATACAGCACTCGCCAGCCTCGTGGTAGGAGATAGCGTAGAAGTTACCGGTATTGTACAGGAAAACTTTGGCCTGACTCGTCTGGAGGATATCAGCTCTGTCAATACCATCAGCAGCGGAAATGCACTCCCGGCTCCTATCGAACTGGATCCCGGTGTATTTTCAATCTATGACTTTGCCGCTGTAGAGCAGTACGAAGGCATGTTGGTTACGCTGAAAAATGCAGCCGGTGGCCCGATGTATATCGTGGCGGAAAGCGCAGATGGTGGGAATAACTTTGGCGAGTATCGCGTAGGAACAGATTTGTTCGATCCCCTCAATGGTTCCCGTGTCATTGCAGGTCGTCAGGATGGAAACGCTTCCAGTTCCCTGAATTTCTCACACATCAATGACTCCACGTGGATTTCCACTGCAGGTACCATTGATACTTCTCAAATAGATATCTGTGTAGTTACCTATGGGGATTCAATGGAAAGCCTGACGGGTATCATGTACTATAGCTTTAGCGCAATGAAACTCCTGCCCCGTAACAATGCCGACGTTACCGGATTTAAAGGAGCCAATTGTCCTGAAGGCATTACCAGCGGAATCGAAGATGAGTTGGCAGGTAGTACTTTTACGGCCTACCCCAACCCCACTATGGGCACCCTCTACCTCGATTATACCTTTACCAAGCCTGTAAATGGCTCAGCAGTATTGCTCGATCTTATGGGCCGTACCTTAGGAGCAAAGGAACTCGACGGCATTGCCGGTACAGTTGGATTCGAGACACATAGCCTGACTGCTGGCACCTATTTGATCCGGATTTCAGCGGACAATACACCGATTGAATTCAAGAAAGTAGTGATCCTGAAATAAG
>CAYGTH010000024.1:22847-25131 GCA_964352745.1 uncultured Bacteroidia bacterium | reverse complement strand
ATCATTTTTATTCACCCCAGAGCACGCAGAGAGCACAGCGCATCCTGTAATCAGACATTCGCTTTGTGTTCTTTGCGTTCTTTAGGGCAATCCTATATGTATGAAGAAGCTGATCCTACCTATTCTCCTCCTGCTATTCGCCTGTGAAGAAGGGCAATTACTTGAAAATCTGGCACCCGAAACCAGAATTTTCCTGGAGGAGATCAACCTCACCGGTACCGACCGACTCAATAGCGTTGTCAACTTGTATTGGTCTGGAGAAGACCAGGATGGTTATGTCAAGGGCTATGAACTTTCCTTTGACCAGGCAAACTGGACGTTTGTTACCCAGCAGGACAGCATTTTTCGATTTGATATTACCCTCGGAAGCGACACAACCGATATTGACTTTTATGTTCGGGCAATCGATGATCAGGACCTGGCCGATCCCACACCTGCTTTTTTGCGGATACCGATCAAAAACGCTCCTCCGGTAGCCGTACTTGACACCCTAAAATCCATCCCGGATACGGTAAACTCTGTATTTTCGGCACTTTGGACAGTAAGCGATCTGGATGGAAATGAAACCCTCGACAGTACTTTCCTCAGACTGAATGACGGTCCCTGGTATGCAATTGAAACGCGGATCACCTTCGCAACCTTCGTACCCGAGAACCCCATGACAACCGGCGAACAGGCTGCCAGGGTATATGCAGAAGCTTCCGGCCAATTACTCAACACCACAATCCAGGGCCTTCGCGTTGGCGAAGACAACCAATTCTTCATTCGTACACGAGATATTGCGGGGACTTTCAGCGAAGTCGATTCCTCTTCTACCTTTTTTGTCAAAAGGCAATCAGGAGACCTCCTCGTAGTGGATTCTCACACTTCGAATGATCCCAATGACGTGTATGTTCCGATCCTGGAAAATGTGTATCCGGACTTTGACTATATCGACCTGCAAAATAACCAGCCTCTCTTCTGGGAACCCGCATTCGGACTGTATCTCGGTTTGTATGACAAAGTGTTTTGGTATGCGGACGGAACAGAGGTCGCAAACCTCGGCTTACAATTACTGATGGAAGTTGGTGCCAATCAGCTTCAGCTTTACCTGAATCAAGGCGGCAAACTCTTTACCACCGCTCAGTTTCCCAACTCATTTACCAACGACCCTACGACTGCCAATTCTTCGGCAGTATTTAGCTTCTCCCCCATGGACAGCCTTCCGACTGAATTTGGACAAGCACGTATTTCAATTGGGAATCAGATTATTCCTATCGGTGATCTGGCGGGGAATACGGATACCCTTGAGGCTTCCCGTTTCATTACCGGAGCGGATCCCTTCTATCCCAAAAATCCCGTTAATGCCCTCTATACTGGTGAGCTCATTCTTTCCAATGGCGCCCCCTGGCCCGGACCTCCGACTGTATGTAGCCGTTCAGTCTATACCAATGGCCTTACCAATCAGGTATTTTTCTCTATTGAACTTCACAAACTCAATGGCAGACCTGATGATTTACAAAACTTCATAGACTGGGTGCTGAATACAGAGTTCAACTGGTAGGTAGACACATCAATCAAGCTTATTTCGGGCGATACTGATTGGCTCGAATATTTTGTGCAGCCAGGCTGGCTGTTTCCTCAATCCGCTTCGCACGTGTGGGAGGGCGTTTCGCATTAAATATCCATTCAAGAATGCCGCGTTTTGTGGAGCGCGAAAAAGCATCAAAATTAACAGCTGATTGTGGAAAACGGACAAATGCCGTTGCCAGGTCATCCGGTATCTCGAGGTTCTCTACCCCATCTAATGCTGCCCAGGTCCCACTCTGTTTCGCAATCGCGACCATCTCCTCCCCCGCAGCAGCCATCTTACCCATCGCAGTTAAACGAGCTATTTTCTCCTTATTCACCCGGCTCCAATTGCTCTTCGGGTTGCGCTTGGAAAAAAACTGAAAATAACTCTCAGCATCTCGCTTATTGGGTTTGCTGTCGATCCAGCCGAAACAAAGGGCTTCGTCAACCGCCTCATCATAATACACACTCAGAGTCCCACTATCTTTCTTATAGATAACCAACCAGACACTTTTCACAAGGGCGTGATTCGTTGCCAACCATTCCCGCCAAGCGGCTCCATCTGCCGCAAAGCAGGTATCTACTCCGTCTTTTTGCATAGGAACCTATGTGTGATGAGAAAATCGATAAAAGAAGAGAGAAAATCGACTCAATCCGTCCGTCGCACAGAAACCATCAATTCGGTCGCATTCCAATCGCTTGCGGCACGCTGACTCGTGTTTCCGGAGAATAC
>CAYGTH010000024.1:0-22747 GCA_964352745.1 uncultured Bacteroidia bacterium | reverse complement strand
TTCAAACTGTGATGACATGTACAGCAAGGCGCAATACAAGCGCTGGTGCGAGGTATTGACGACCTTGACCCGAAATCCCGGAAGGTTATCCGGTAAGTCAGCAGCACTATAGCTAAATTCGATTCCATTGGGGCCTGCAAAAATCGGGGTATTGCCTTCGGGGGGATAGAGTTCAATGCGTACTGCCTCAGAGAAAATAGAGCTTGCCGGATTTGTCAGATCCAGGGTTCGTTCCCAATGGGCAATGTGCTCCAGGTATTCGACCAGTTTAGCTGCGCTTGCATCTGAAAATCCCAATATTTGCTCGACAAGCGGCTGATCATCCCCATCTGCTTTGCGCGTAATCAGATATCCCAAGCCCGCTTTGGCGACTACTTTGTAATCACATTCACCTAAGTTCCCTACTGCTTCCAGGTAAGGGGTTTCCGTCTCGGCAAATACGCGGATCGCGGTGGAAATACCATCTGCATCTGTACCCGTAAAAAATACCTGCAAGGGATCAACCGGTGTACTGACCACCCGCACCCGATAGGCCTTATCTGTTTGAAGCGTAGTCCGGGGCTGCACTACACTATTGCTGGGATTTACCTGCGAAACAGTCGCTTCGCCCAATGAGCGGGATTCGTCTTTCATCTCCTCGACAGAAGCACTATCCGGAAAAACCGTTAAAACGGTCGATTCACCACCGGGCCTGCCTGCGACGATTCCATGGACAGCTCCTGCATCGATCGACCACCCTTTTGCCCTATCATAGGTCATGCTGTAATAATCCGCTGCAGTGGTCGCAGAACCATCGAGAAAGACCTTATCCATATCCGAAGCATGGGAGGCAAATATTTGAGGGGACTGATCATAGGTTCGCTTGGTAACCAGTCCCCGCACCCGACGGATCACATCTCCGTAAGAGAGGGGCCCTTGCGCATTCTGAAGGACTTCCAATAGCGAGTAGGTAAATACGCCCCGACGTGTCCCTCCTAACTGCGTTTCTTTTGCAAGTTGGAAGGATTGAGCAGCGGAAAGGTGAATATGCCTGCCTTCGGGGATGATCAGTTGTTTTTCTTCTGAGGTAGCCAGGACACTCCGGTCCGCATCAAAATTTCGGGGGAGGATATAGGAGTCCAGAGACCGTGTGCGGGGGGGCACATCCCGCACAGCCCTTATCACAGCATCTCCCCGTGTACCTGATCCGGAGTTGCAACAATCCTGAATGATAATAATGTGGGGATTCTTTTGAGAGACCAACTCGATGAGGGTAGCGAGTTCTTTATCCGCTAAATCCATTCCATCTCCGGAGCGGCTGTCATAACATACCAGCGTCTCGTTCATCCGGTCTTCTTCCAGCGTCCAAAACACTTCATGTGCGTGCTCCTGAGATCCGTGGCCACTGTAATAAAAGAAAACGATATCATTCTCCGTAGCACGTGCGAGGTGAGTTTCAAATTTATAGACGATGTTCAGCCGGGTAGCATCTTCGTCCATCAAAAAAGCGAGGTCAAGCTCATAGTCGTCAGCATGGGTGCGACTTTCTAAAAACTGTTTGACCGCAATCATATCATTCACACACCCTTCCAGAGGGGGTACAGGTGCTTTGTATTTATCAATTCCGACGAGGAGGGCGTAAATCTTGGGTTTGGGCATAATTACAGCTATAAACGGTTATACCGAAAAATACGCAAAATCTAGTAACAAAAAAGACCTTGCAGGTTTTTGAAACCTACAAGGTCTGAATTAGTCGGGATGGGCAGATTCGAACTGCCGGCCCCACGCCCCCCAGACGTGTACTCTAACCGGACTGAGCTACATCCCGAAACCAATTTATATCCTACTTCACAGCAGGGGAGTGCAAATTTATAAGGATTCTTTTAATTCCAATAAAAAAGATCGCAATTTTAATAAAGTTTCCCGCATCTGCAGTTCTTGTTCGAGCTGTTTCTGCTCCTGCTTGAGGCGCTCCTTTGCACCTTTGATCGTAAACTTCTTGTTTTTGAGGAGATACCGGATTTGGCGGAGGACTTCGATGTCCTTTGTAGTATAGACCCGATTGCCTTTGCGGTTTTTCTTGGGATTGACTTCGCGAAACTCTGTTTCCCAGAAACGAATTAGAGAGGTAGTCAAATCTAATTGTTTGGCTACCTCTCCAATTGTAAAATATTGTTTCTTAATTACATCGTCTTGCGACTGGCTAACGGACATGTTATGAGTGTTTTTATTATACCGATCAATTGATCAGGTATCAATTTCCCCTTATGATACAATAAATATCAGGAAAATAGCACACTCAAGCAAAATCGATTAGTCCATGGACTCGTTTTCCACCTGCGCTTCCTTGCGGAGTTGCACATACTCTTCAGGCGAAAGGTCATCCTCGTAGAAGTAATCGACAGGATCGATCTTCTTATCGTCTTTGATGATCTCGTAGTGAAGGTGTGGGCCTTTTGAAAGACCCGTGTTACCGGAGTATCCAATTATATCGCCTCGCTTCACTTCCTGACCTTTTTTCACAGCCAGTTTGGAAAGGTGAGCATACTTGGTTTTGAAACCAAATCCGTGATCAACATTGATGTGGATACCGTATCCGTAGCGAGAGACACCTGCAAATTCAACTTCTCCATCTCCAGTAGAATAAACCGGTGTGTTGGTAGATGCTTCCAGGTCAAGACCTGTGTGCATTTTCCGGAAATTATGGATCGGGTGCATCCGCATACCAAATCCTGAAATTACCCGGCCTGGTACAGGCTTGATCGCAGGAATATGTGCCAGTTCTTTCCGCTTTTCAAGCAGGCGGTCAAACAGCATTTCATAGCTTTCGCTTTGTGTTTCGATTTTAGCATTCAGGATATCCAGGCGGATTTCCGTCTCGCGAACTGTTTCAGGATGGGAGAAGCGCTCACGGTTAGCTGTTCCTCCTTTACCTCCATTCCATTCACCCTCAGAGCTCGGTTTGATGCTCATCACGCTTCTATAGAAGGTATTATCACGGTCATGGAGGGCATCTACTTTAGCCTCCAATGCCGAAGCAAGTTTATTATATTCCTGAACCTTGGTGTTCAGCTTGTCGTTCTCTCTTTTCAACATTGCGGACTTGGGATCATCCCAGCCGAAGAAAATAAGTGCAACTATCAGACAAGCGAGGAGTCCCGAAACTGTAAGATATGAGAAGACAGTCCTAATCACGGACCTTACAGTAACATTTTCCTCCTTAAAAGAACAGGTTTCATCATCGTAAAAATATCGTATCTTTTTTGCCATGCGAACAGGGAATTAAAGTACTTTTGGAATGCCAAGAACAAGCTCGTTAAAAAGGATGTGTAAGATTTTTAATAATTAATCAGGCAACTATCTTTGTCCAGCCAAATATAAGAAAAATCTGAACAAACAAAACAAACCAAGCTTTAATTATTTCACATCTGTTACAATTAGTTAAAAATCAATGAAATCTTCGCATCATATAAGGGAAACTTTTTTAGATTTTTTTAAAAGTAAAGGCCATACCATTGTAAAATCGGCTCCTATTGTTCTAAAAGACGACCCAACCCTGCTTTTCGTAAATGCCGGCATGAATCAATTTAAAGATTCGTTTCTCGGATTAAAAATTCCCAAATCTACAAAAATAGCAGATTCGCAGAAATGTTTACGCGCTTCTGGCAAACATAACGACCTCGAAGAGGTTGGCCACGACACCTATCACCACACCATGTTTGAGATGTTAGGAAATTGGTCGTTTGGTGACTATTACAAAGTCGAGGCTATAGAATGGGCTTGGGAATTACTTACCAAAGTTTACAAGATTGATGCCGAAAGAATTTATGTTACCATTTTCGAAGGAAATACAGAAGACGGTGTTCCTCTCGATAAAGAAGCCCAAACAGAGTGGGAAAAGTGGATTGCGCCAGAACGGATTCTTCCTTTTGGAAAGAAAGACAACTTCTGGGAAATGGGCGCAACAGGCCCCAGTGGCCCTTGTTCAGAAATACATGTGGACTTGCGAAGTGACGCTGAGCGCGCAGCCATAGATGGCGCGAGTCTTGTCAATGAAGATCATCCTGAAGTGGTCGAAATCTGGAACCTCGTTTTTATCCAATATGATCGAAAATCAGATGGAAGTCTTGAGGAACTCCCTGATAAACATATAGATACGGGAATGGGCTTCGAAAGGCTCTGCATGGCCTTACAGGGGGTAAAATCCACGTACGATACCGATTTATTCAACAGGAGCAAGGCGTTTATCCAATCAGAATTCGGGCTTGCTTATTCCGATGCACCTGAAGAACAGCGCATCGCAATCCGGGTGATCATCGATCACATCCGGGCGATTGTGTTTGCTATTGCTGATGGCCAACTCCCTTCCAATGTGAAGGCAGGACATGTCATCAGAAGGATCCTCAGAAGGGCTGCCCGGTACGCATTTTCCTACCTGGGAAGCACGAAACCCTTTCTGTATAAATTAGTCAACATTGTAGCGGAAGACTACAAGGGTGTCTTTGATGAGGTCACTTCTCAGCAGAATTTCATTAGTCGAATTATCCAGGAAGAGGAGATTGGGTTCCTCGACAAGCTTAAAAATGGTAGTAAAATGTTTGAAGAATACCTTCAAACGCATCCTGACTCCTCTCAAATTGAAGGAGATTTTGCCTTTAAACTTACCGACACTTTTGGATTTCCCATCGACCTGACTGAAGTCATGGCAAAAGAGCAGGGACGTTCCGTGGACATGGAAGCGTACACACGTCTCCTGAACGAACAAAAAAATCGAAGCAGAACGGCTACGGAGCAAACCGCAGGAGATTGGATTGAAGTGAATCCCAGCCAGGACTTACCGCGTTTTCGGGGCTATGATTTATTGGAACTTCAAACACAGATCCTCAAGTACAGAACCGTAAAAACGGCCAAGAAGAATGTGTATCACCTGGTCCTGGAAGAAACCCCCTTTTATGCAGAAAGCGGTGGACAGGTCGGAGACAAAGGAAAAATCTTCAATGGATCGACCCAGATCAAGGTGCTGGATACCCAAAAAGAAAACGACCTCATTATACATGTTGTAGACAAGCTTCCCGAAAATCCAGACGATGCCTGGACCGCGCAGGTTTATCCTTCGTTTCGCCAGCAGGTACAAGCCAATCATACCGCAACTCACCTCTTACATGCAGCACTCCGCAAACATCTGGGGCAGCATGTAGAGCAGCGGGGCTCTTTAGTATCAGATAAGGCCCTTCGTTTTGACTTTTCTCACTTTGCAAAAGTTACAGACGAAGAAATAGCCGTGGTTGAGCAGGAAGTAAATGATAAAATCCGGGCAGCTATTCCGTTCGTAGAGCATCGCAGTATGCCCATAGCAGAAGCAAAAGAACTAGGGGCGATGGCTTTATTCGGTGAAAAGTATGGAGATACGGTACGGGTCGTCATTTTTGATCCGGAATACAGCGTAGAGCTTTGCGGAGGTACACATGTAGGTAACTCCAGTGAGATTCGGTTATTCAAACTCACTTCTGAAGGCTCTGTTGCAGCAGGTATCCGGCGGATCGAAGCCCTCACCTCCGATGGCGCACTTTCCTATTTCCAAAAACGAATGGCGATGCTGGATGAGATTGCCGGGACCCTTAAATCTCCGCAAAACTTACCGAAAGCGGTACATGACCTCGTTGATCGCAATCAGGAACTGGAAAAAGAATTGGCAGGCCTGAATGCAGCAAAAGTACAGCAACTCAAAGGCGAATTGCTGGAAAAAGGACAGGACGTCAATGGAATCAATCTCATCGCCGAACAGGTTCAGGTAGGAAGTGCTGACGATTTGAAGCAATTGTCTTTCGATCTGAAGCGCGCTACTCAAAACAGCCTGATCGTGCTGGCCGCTATTATTAAGGAGAAACCCCTCCTGAGTGTGATTGTCAGTGATGACCTGGCCGAGACCAACCGATTCCATGCCGGAAATATGATCCGCACCCTCGCCAAAGAAATCAAAGGCGGCGGTGGTGGACAGCCCTTTTATGCAACTGCCGGAGGCAAAGATATTGGCGGAATTGCGCGAGCGCTCGAAGTGGCAGTTGAACTGGTCAAGGCCTGATCATGTGGAATCATTCTCTCTGCAAGACCTGTCAGCACCTGAAGGAAACCCGTAACCGTAGGGGTTCTATCTTCTGGATGTGTAAAAAAAGCAAAACGGATGAGCGATTTCGGAAATATCCTCCGCAGCCGGTAAGTAGATGTTTGGGCTATGAAAAGAGGAAGACCAGTTAGGTTTTTGAAACCTAACTGGTCTATTTTTGTGCAGGGAGATTTCGGCTTTGACACTTCAAAATTACAATTTGCTGATTTTCAGCACATTACAGGTTTCATATTGCGCAGGTTGCCACTACATCTGTGGAATTTCCAGGGGATGTGTCCATCGCAGATTTCAGAAAGTCTATTGCGGGATTACAAATCCCGCTAAGCTTTTTCTTTTTACTCGCTCTTCGGGATTTGTAATCCCGAAGCCCTGGTTTCCCATCACAGATTTCAGAATGCCTGTTACGGGATTACTAATCCCGCTAAGCTTTTTCTTTTTACTCGCCGCTTCCCGAACTCCTAAACTCCCGATCTCCCGACCTCAAATCCACAGGTTTAAAAAACTGAATCGCTGCTCTAACCTGTCGCGTCAGGCTATGGGTTCCATCATTGTAGATCACAAAATTTGCACGCCGCACTTTTTCCGCATCGGCCCATTGCTTGTCCATCCGCTTCAACACGGCTTCCTCTTCTACCCCATCGCGCTTCATGACCCGATTGAGTCGCACTGTTTTGGGAGCATAGACGGTGATCACCCCATCCAAATCCTGGTACGTACCCGATTCGTACATAATCGCGGCTTCTTTGAGCATAAAAGGCCTGGCATAGCCGGGCCGCTGTAACTGGTACCACTGCTCCGCATCCCGGCGGGTCTGTGGATGCACGAGGGCATTGAGTTTGCGCAGTTTTTCGGGATTGTCAAATACGATCCCCCCAATCAAAGCACGGTTGAGGCTTCCATCAGGCAGATAGGCATCCGCTCCGAAAAGGTCGCGTAACCCTGCAACGATGGTTTCATTTTCGACCATTAGGCTCCTGGCCCGGCTGTCTGCATCGTAAATCGCGTACCCCAGCGAAGCAAAGATGGTACACACCCTGCTTTTGCCGCTGCCAATTCCACCTGTTACACCGATTTTAAGGGGTTTCATCTGTTACCGTTACGATTACATAGGGAATAAAAGCGGGAATCCGGCTCACCACCTTAATGGGTTCCTCCAGAAAATCCGTATTCGGCAGGAAATAAGGCACATCCGGATCAATGTCGGGATACCGAATCAAAATCTGATAACTCGCCCCCTTTAGCGTTTCGTATTCGTCCATCGGGACGAGACAATTCACCTTTACCACTTCCTTATCGAGTCGAACCGTAATCCCCGGTGGTACCTCCACAACTTTGACCGGCAGAAAAAGTTGGAGCTGTGTGTATTTGCGGGGATCGATTTCCAGGGTCGCTTCTTTGGGGTATACTGAAAACTGCGGAAACGTATCTACGATCGGTACCCGTACCATTTTTCTTTCCCCGAGCACCTCGGTATTCATGGATTCCGTGTACCAGACCCGTAACGTATCCAGCATGGCTTTGGGCCCCCGAACGATGACCGAATCGGGTTCTAAAGCAGGCTCTCGCTCTAGTTGAAAAGCGGGTTTCAGGCGAATATTCACCCGATGAATCAACTGTACTTTTTTGGGAATTTTATCGTCTATGGCAAAAAACAGGCTATCGGGTTGCACGCGTACCAGAGAAAGGCCAGCTGGCAGGGCTCCCACAATTTCCCGCATCGCAGCATTTGTAAGCATGTACCCATTTCGAAACTGGTTGGAATAGGCAAATCGAAGGGTATCCCGCCGAAACCGCATATGTTCTTCCAGTAAATCAACCCCAGGACCTTTTACCCGCAAAGAAACTCCCAAGGGTGCCAGTTCCCCCATCTGTATGTTATCCGGCACTTGCTCAATGGTAACAGGGTACACAATCAAGGTCTCGTAATTCTGATTGAGGGTTACCAATAGCCAAAGCGTGATCGCCAGCAGCAATGCGCCAATGACAATCACGCTTTGATTTCCCGAATCTGTGTAGCGGGAACGTAAATATGCTTTTAGATGTGTAATCCGGTCATGTAACAAAACCGTAAAAGGATTATTATTTCTTCACGCTCGTATCCGCAGCGTCCCGCAAGGCTGTTTTGTCCACACGAATCTTAACGTTTTCGTCTATTTCGACTAATGCCGAACCCTCATCCAGGCTCAAAACCCGACCGTGTATGCCGCCAATTGTCAGTACTTTATCGCCTTTGGAAAGAGATTCCCGAAACAAGCGTTCTTCTTTTTGCCGCTTTTGTTGCGGACGAATCAGGAAGAAATAGAAAACGACTAAAATCCCCACAAAAAGGATCATAGAAGAATAAGGCGAACCACCAGATGCGCCGGTCTGTAGTAAGATGCTAAGTAAATCCATAGAATTACAAGTGTGATGAATAGGTAGCTATGGTAGGTAATTGCCGGTTTCCGGACGATCAATATCCAGAAACCGGCAATATGAGATACCGCAACCTATATGATTATTCGGCTTTCTTTACCTCACCAGAGATCCGCAGGGTCTGGGTGATGTTGTCGGCAAAGTTTCCGGTAACGGTTACTGATTTGTTTTGACGGCCACTCTTTCCGGAAGAATCGAACTTCACATCGATGTATCCATTTTCTCCGGGTGCAATTGGCTCTTTGCTATAGCTAGGAGTAGTACAGCCACAAGAAGCTTTTACCCGAGTCAATGTCAGCGGCTGGTCGCCTGTATTTTTGAAAGTAAACTGGTGCGTTACCACCTCTCCGGAATTCACAGTACCATAGTTAAATTCTTTGTTTGCAAACTCAACGGTAGTCTTAGCAAGCGCGTCTGCCTGCTCTTGCCATTCAGGACGGGTAGTTTCTGCCGGTACGGCGGGGGTGGCATCTGCAGGGCCTTTTTCGGCTGCAATTTCAACATTGGGCGCATCTGCTGCTGCCTCTGTCTTAGAATCTCCTTGACAAGCCATAAAACTTACTGAGAACAGCACAGCAAGTAATAGAAATGATAACTTCTTCATAATATTCAACGGTTACTGTATTTGGTACAAATATAATAATTTCGATTTACAAATGATTAATAACGTTCTGAGCAAACTCCATTGTGCTACTTTCTCCCCCTAAATCCCTGGTACAGAGCGCTTTGGTTTGCATCGTCGTAAAGAGGGCATTCTCCACACGGTCTGCCACCTCTCCTTGATCCAGGTATCGGAGCATCAAAATGGCTGATTGCAGTAATGCGGTAGGATTAGCAAGTCCCTGACCGGCAATATCCGGTGCACTTCCGTGTACCGCCTCAAATATCGCAAATTCATCGCTAATATTTGCGCCTGGCACAATACCCAACCCGCCAACCAATCCGGCTCCAAGATCAGAAAGAATGTCTCCAAAGAGATTAGTAGTAACTATTACATCATATCGCTCCGGGTACATCACCAACTGCATACACATATTATCTATGATACGATCCTGCACAACCAGTTGAGGATATTCTTTTGCAATCTCCATACCGACCTTGAGAAATAACCCACTGGATTTTTTCAAGATATTGGCTTTGTGTACGATTGAAACGGTTTTTCGGTTGTTCTTTACTGCAAATTCACAAGCTGCACGGATCACGCGCTCAGAACCCTTACGGGTTATTCGGGCGATTGCGTCTGCGATTTGGTTTCGCTCATCAAACACCTCAAATCCTGAATAAATTCCTTCGGTATTTTCCCGAAACAAAACCAGATCGACATTTTCAAAACGAGTAGCCAATCCGGGTACAGACTTGATGGGGCGAATATTTTGATACAAATCAAACATCTGCCGGAGGGTAACATTGATGCTCTTAAAGCCCTCTCCTACCGGCGTAGTCAGCGGGCCTTTCAGCGCCACTTTGTTTTCTTTGATCGATTCGATCAAGGCAGGAGGGATCAGATCCCCTTCTTCTCTCAGAGCCGTTAAGCCCGCCTGATGTTCATCATAGTCCAGGTCTGCACCTGCTTCATCCAAAATTGCCAAAACGGCTTCTGTTATTTCAGGCCCGATTCCATCTCCGGGAATGAGGGTAATTCTCGCCATAAATTATAATTTATTAGGGTCTTTTCGATACGGAATGATCGATCAGACCTCTTCCTTTCTTAATTATTTTTCCTGCCTTATTAAAATCGTTGTACAGGCTATCCAGTATCCCATTAATAAACTTACTGCTCTTGGGCGTGCTGTACGTTTTTGCCAATTCCAGATATTCGTTAATTGTTACTTTGACCGGAATTTCTTCAAAATTCAGCATCTCGCAGATGGCCATATACATCAGGATCAGATCGATCCGGGCAATACGTTCCAACTCCCAATTTTCAGCTTTTTGCTGAATGAGTTCGTCGTAGCGATCTGCATTTTCAATAGAATGAAAATATAACGTTTCCAGCAGACGCGTGTCGCCGGTGAGCTTTTTCCGCTTCTCCAGGCTTTCGACCTCTTCCTTCATCTCTTTTAGCAGCAGATCAAATACGGTATTGGGCTGCTGCCCTGATGTGAGACAAGCATAAACGGCCTGCATTACTTTTGCTCTGATCTGCCTACGGGTAACCATCTGGAATTTACTAAAGCGAAATGAAATGTGTCAATCAAGTCTATCACACAGTAACAGAACATTATACGCAAACTTATGATGCCTGACAATAGATTGCAACGAATCAATCTTCTACCAACTGAAGCATATACCTACGATTGCCAAAGATCCATTACTGCCTGCTATCTTTATCCATGTATGTGTCCTGAATAGAAAACGGGATTGAGCTTGCAAAGTTAGTAATTGTTTTTAGAAATTTGGCCTAAATGTAATGTTCAACAGATTTCTTAATCCGGAATAAATTTTCACTTCATGAGTCGAGCACTTTTTCTGGATCGAGACGGGATCATCAATATCGATTTGGGCTATACCTACCGCATTCAGGATTTTCAGTTCGTTGAAGGCCTGTTTCCTTTATGTAAAGATGCGCAGGCAAAAGGGTATCGCTTGATTGTTGTGACCAATCAAAGTGGAATTGCCCGGGGACTATACTCTGAAAGGGCGATGACCGAATTACATGATTATATGCAACAGGAACTTGAACAAGCAGGAATCAGGCTCGATGCCATTTATTATTGTCCGCACCATCCGGATTTTACGGGAAAATGCCTGTGTCGGAAACCGGGGAGCCTGCTCATTGAAAAAGGAATCTCCCGATTTACGATTCATCCCCCGCATTCTTTTATGATAGGCGACAGTGAACGGGATATTCTTGCCGGAAAAGCAGCCGGTTGCCAAACGATTTTAGTAGGTTCCGGGCAATCAAAAGCCGATTTTAGGGTCTTAAATTTAGCGGAAATCACGCCCTTATTACCTGCATAGGAATAATGGAAAACTATTTGCCGAATCAGGGGTTATGCTTATGCCTGTTGCATTTGGCTTTTCAGTTCCAATATGTTTAACTTCGACCCCTGATATACATAAAGAGTCGCTCATGAGTAACGAAGTTTTCCCAACGAAAGAAAGCATCACTGACAAGGTTAGCCCCTTGTTTTTTCCAAAACACCAGATGGCTGCTTACAGGCGGCTGGAGGATAAGCACACCAGTGTCGAAGTAGATGATGATCCGCTAAGTAGCAAAATGATCATCAACCTCGGACCACAGCACCCCGCCACGCACGGTGTATTACGCTGTATTCTGGAAGTAGATGGAGAAACCATTCTGAAAAGCGTTACCGATATCGGATACCTTCACCGGGGTATTGAAAAAATTGCGGAGAACAAGACGTATCAGGAGTTTATGCCCTATACGGACCGCATGGACTACATGTCTCCTTATTCCAACAATGTAGCGCTGTGCCTCGCAGTAGAGAAACTGGTCGGGATTGAAGCCCCACCCCGCGCGCAGTATGTGCGTACGATTGCTTGTGAAATGGCACGTATCTCAGCACACTTGTTATGGCTGGGAACCATGGTCATGGATGCGGGTGCTATTTCGATGTTTTTGTGGTCTTTTCGGGAGCGCGAAAACCTATACACGATATTTGACAAACTAGCAGGCGTTCGATTCACTGTGAGTCACTGTCGGATTGGTGGGATACAGTTTGATATTACTGACGAAGTCATCCAGGACATTAAAGATTGGAAGGCTAACTTCAGAAAGGAAGTCAAAAGCTGGCGGAAGCTTCTCGCTAATAATGGAATCTGGCTGAATCGTAACCTCGGCGTAGGAGCGGTAAGCAAAGAACAGGCGATTGATATGAGCTTCACGGGTCCTAACCTACGGGCATCCGGAGTTCCTTTCGACCTGCGCTTGTTTGAGCCCTACCTCGTATATGATCAGGTAGAATTTGATATTCCGATTCGGGAAGAGGGGGATTGCCTGGCCCGTTATCTGGTTCGTATGGATGAAATGGATCAAAGCATCCGGATTTTGGACCAATTACTCGATCAGATTCCAAACGGAGATATTCGGGTGGATAATGCCAAGCAGACGTATGCTTCTAAAGATGAGGTATATTATTCCATGGAAGGCATGATTCACGACTTTATGATGACGGATGTAGGCGTAATTCCACCAGAAGGTGCTGAGGTTTACCACGCTATCGAAGCACCTAAAGGAGAATTGGGATTTCACATCAAATCAGATGGAACCGGTTCGCCTTGGCGCATGAAAATCAACTCCCCTTCTTTCTCCAACTTACAACTACTCGATGATATGCTCGAAGGCAGCACGATCGCCGACACCGTTGTGCTGATCGGGTCTATAGATCCGGTTATGGGAGAATGTGATAAATAAACTAGCTGACGCTTAGCGTCTGAAATATGCCCGGCTGAAACCATCAGTCGGGCATATCTATTTTACCCCTATCAGGTCCTGCAAGAAACCTTCTTCCTCTTTCTATCCGCTACCAAAAGCAGCCTCGAATCTGGCTTAAAAATGACCTATCCGCTACCCGGAGGTTACCCGATTTCTTGGCAGACCGAAAAAATGCACCTATATTTGAGTTCCGACAACCGAACACAGCGGCGAACATAAGTAGTCAACCAGCCGTTACATAAGCGAGTTTTCACCTTTCAACCCCTCGTGCGTATCGAATCATAACTACTTTACATGGATTTCCTTCAAATCATTCTTTGTACAACCGCAGCCTACCTGATTGGGTCGATTCCGACCAGTATATTGATCAGTAAGCTATTTTACGGAATTGATATCCGCGATCATGGAAGTGGATCTGCCACCCATGGAAATATGGAGCAGGTAATCGGCATGAAACCCGGTATGATTGCTCGAATAGTCGATATTGCGAAAGGCTTTCTGGCTGCCCGCCTCGTCTATTTTGCTCACAATCAATACGGTATATTCCTTGATTTGGAGACCACCATCCTCATCATGACGTTTGGACTTGCTGCCGTTATGGGACATATTTTTCCGGTATTTGCCGGCTATCGCGGTGGAAAAGGATACCACTGTATGTTGGGTGTGTTGCTGGCAGTATATCCGCTTGCTTCCAGTATCAGTGTTGTCATTACCCTATTGATCTTCGTCCTTTCTAAATATCCGAATCTGGGCTATGTAGCCGGTGCACTCGTATTGCCTTTCTTTTTCTGGGCAACCCGCAATCACCACGGCGACCTCATCATTCCCATGCTGATTTTCGGCTCCTTACTCAGTTTTGTGATGCTCATGACCTATCGCGAAAACCTGATGGGCATCTTGATGGGCACAGAAATCAAGACCAAAAAATTCTGGTTCAAGCTTCCTCATCGAACATAACTCCCGGCATTGATATCAATGGTGCATCCCGTTGCATGATCCATCAGGCCGCTTGCAAGAAAAACAACTGTCGGAGCAATATCTGAGGGATTGGTCAGGCTATTCAGCGCCAAATCATTTACCACATAGGCTTCTCCATATTTCTCAATAAAGTCTGCTGCCATATCAGTCCGTGTAAATCCGGGCGCAACGACAAAGGACTTCACTCCCTGTTTCCCATACCCCCGGGCAATGGATCGGCTCAGTGCCACCATCCCTCCCTTTGAAGCCGCATAGGCCATGAAATCCGGTGTATCACCTCGAAAGGCCGCCCGAGAGGCGATATGGATAATCCGTCCATTTCCTTGTTCAATAAAATGCGGTAAACTCAATTTACATAAGGCAGCAGCAGCCACCAGATTCACCTGTAAGGTATCCTGCCAGGCGCTTTCCCATGTCGAAAGAGAGGCATCCGGTGCAATCGGCACGGCAATCCCCGCATTATTGATCAGTACATCAATCCGGCCATAAGCAGCCAAAACAGCATTTATCAGGCCTTCACAGTTCTGGGTTTCGCGCAAGTCGGCTCCAAAAACACGGGAGTCATTCCCTATTGCTTCCGCCAACTGCTCCGCTGCATCGCGGGAATTCCCATAATGAAGGGCCACAGTTGCTCCTGTAGCTCCCAGTGCCCGGGCAATCGCAGCTCCGATCCCCCGGCTCGCCCCGGTTAAGAGGATAATTTTTCCGGCAAGTGAAATGGTCATACTGATAAGATTAGAAGTAGGCAGATGTTAGTATCAAGATTATAGACTATCTCTATCTGATAATCAAATTACTCCCTACCAGAACCTGTTCTACTACTCAAGTAGTGAGCCCTTGGACTGAGTCGGGTGTAGGTCAATTTTCCTACAAACCAAGATAATCGCAAGGTTCGCAAAGGAAAATGGCGCCGGATTTACCACTGAGGCACTCAGATCACAAAGAAAGCACTAAGCGAAATCTCCGAGGTCTCATGTACAACATGCTTAGTGTATGCTCAGTGTCCTAAATGCCTGAGTGGTTTCTCTTTGTGGATTTTTGGCCTACACCCACTGAGTCTGTCCATTATGGACTTTCAGACAATTAAGTATATTTGCGGGCGATTACATACAACGCATTTTCATTATTCAACTTACACTGCATGAAAGCATTGGTATTTCCCGGCCAGGGTTCTCAGTTTGTCGGAATGGGCAAAGAGCTCTATGAGTCATCAGATCAGGCAAAAGCCTTGTTCCAGCAAGCAAATGAAATCCTCGGGTTTGACATTCAAGGCATGATGTTCGAGGGAACAGATGAAGACCTCAAAAAAACTTCTGTTACCCAGCCGTCTATTTATATCCATTCCGTTGTCGCGGCAGTCGTTCATGAAATAGCGGGCACAGCCGATATGGTCGCGGGCCACTCGCTGGGAGAGTTCTCAGCCCTTGCCGCAGCCGGTGTATTGAGTTTTGAAGATGGGTTGCGCCTCGTTGCTATCCGGGCAAATGCGATGCAGAAAGCCTGTGATATGCAGGAAAGCACTATGGCGGCTATTTTGGGAATGGAAGATGCATTGGTAGAAGAAATATGCGCCTCCATTGACGAAATCGTCGTTCCTGCAAACTACAACACCATTGGGCAATTGGTCATCTCAGGCTCAAAAGAAGGGATTGCGAAGGCCATCGAATTAGCCAAAGAAAAAGGAGCTCGCCGTGCCCTGGAAATCCCGGTAAATGGTGCCTTTCATTCCCCTTTGATGGAACCTGCAAGACTGGAACTGGCAGAAGGGATCGAGCAAACAACTTTCCAGGATTCGCCTATCCCCGTTTTCCAAAATGTAACGGCTAAGCCCCACACGGATAAAAACGAGATCAAGGCCAACCTATTGGCACAGCTCACCTCTCCTGTGCGATGGACGCAAACTATCCAGCACATGGCAGCTGCGGGTGCAACAGAATTTGTAGAAGTAGGTCCGGGTCGTGTGCTCCAGGGATTGATCCGAAAAGTGGATCGAAACTTAGCTATCAGCGGGGTGCAGTAAGCCCCAGCTTGTCTGGCATATTTGTACAGATTTCGCGTTATTGCTGCTATGATAATCAGATGCAGCTTATCCCTTGTTTGCCTTACCATGATTGTGGCCTGTTCGCCGACCTCCGGCACCCATCAGGGAGCCTCAGCCGCCGAATGGACAAACTCCCCGCTGGCACAGTCATTAGTAGGAGAATGGAGGAATAGTTCGCTGGAAATCACCCTACATACGGCTCATGGCCATGAAGGTACTGAGGTCATCAAGCATGATGAGTCAAACTGGGAGGCAAGATTTGGCATGAAGCCCGCCCGGACGTTCTTTCAGGAAGCGGGTACTTACTATACCGAATATCGCGATCTGAATGATTCTATATTCCAGATTGCAGACGGGACGTGGCTGATTAAAGGCGACTCCCTCATCATGACAGAGCCTGATTTTACCTACCGCTATCTACTCAAAGTAGAAGGGGAGACCGCACAATTCACAGCAGCAGTAGATGGAGATGAAGATGGGGCCTGGGATGATGACTATGTAGAAATACAGCGGAGATTCCCTTAATGCCCCCAACTTCCTACGTGTACCCCTTCAAAGCCTTTTTCCAGAAATTCCAGATAGCGGCGAATCGCAAAAGTACTGGAAGGAAATGCCATGTCTTCATAGGGAATTTCTTTAGGATCGAACAAACGACCGTCCAGGCTTTCCACTCCCAGTTTTAATTCCGGGCTTTTCATCTGAGCAAGGAAGAAAAAATAAATCTGGCTGATCCGGGGGATGTTGTACACACAATGTAACCGGATGATTTCCACTTCTGCGCCTGACTCTTCAGCCGTTTCCCGCAATGCGCCTCCTTCCAGGGTTTCTCCCATTTCCAGGTAGCCAGCTGGCAGGCCCCAAAAGCCGATTCGAGGTTCGATCGCGCGTTTGCAGAGTAGAATCTCCCCCTCAAATACGGGCAGGCATCCGACTACCATTTTGGGGTTTTGATAGTGGATCGTATCACACTGAGGACAGGTATACCGCATTCGGTTGTCATCAGGCGGGGTTTCCCACTTGAGTTGATCGCTCCCACATTCGCTACAAAATTTCACATTGATCGGGTTAAAAAGTGAGTAGCAAGATTACAGACATCAGACATTAGACATCAGACATCAGACATCAGACATCAGACATCAGACAAAAGACATTCCGGCGAGTTCAATCCTTGACCCAGGCATTGATTTTATCTTCCAGTTTCCGGCGCAGCATTTCGTCGTCGGAGTACTTGATGAAAGGGAAGTTATTCAAATCAAAGTGAATCTCCTCAAACCAATCGTCGCGGCAGGTATAAATGACTTTCATCCCTTTGCCGATCCCAATTCCTGCCTCAGTATATACCCCGGCACTGCCTCCGGTAAAATCAGCGATCAGGAATTGACTCCGCTTAATCAAGGCAATGATGGAATCATTAATGGTCCGGCTTGACTCCAGATGTTCGTCGTCCATTCTAAGCGGAGCAAATCCAGTATTCAGACAAGCAGGATAGATTCCCTGATCATAGATACTCCGGTATTGAGGCGCAAAGGCCATTGCGACAAAGACATTGTTTGAGAAATCTCCTGACTCGGTAAGTTGAATAGCATGATTGAGGCCCGAATAAGAAACACTAAATCGGGGGATGGGCCGGAATTTATTGATCCGGAAAAACTCCTTCAAATTCATCCCCGGCTCCACATCGAGATAGCCCTGCTCAATCAAGACCCCCAGATAGAATTTCAATTCCTCTTGTGTGAGGTAATAGGGAAACTCGAAAACAACGTATTCCTTTGAGGTCTTATTCACCAGATCCATCAATTGCCCTTCTATGTGCTGGCATTTAATAATCCGCAAAAACAAGTCATCAAGCTTTTGCTGGGGCGTTTTGGGATAGTCTTTCCCCCACAAGAATTCCTTCAGGGCTGTCGGGGTAATCATTCCTTTTTCCAGGGAAGCATCTGCAAACCATTCTCCTGCTTTCAATTTTTCTCCCAACTTCGCAAAATCCCGGTATTGCTGAAATTCATCCATCCAGGTTTCTACCTCAGCAGGAAATACAAAGTGTCGGTTTTCGCCTGCCAGTTTCACAAAATATGAAACCCGCTTACCCGCCTGAATGTCAATATCCGTTGCAGGAAGCGTTGTCAAATAGCAAGTTTTATCCTCAGAAATCTGCATAACTTAGGGGGGTTGAATACAGGAAAATCAGGCCACGATCACGCGATTCTTTATTGTTGTTGAACAGAAGCAATAATCGCATCAGGGTTTTGGACCCGATTAGCCTCTTCACCCATCAATTCCATATCATTAACCGCCTGTTGCGGTGTAGGCCGACCGAGTAGGAAAACAAGTAGTACAAAGCCGGCAACTGCCAGGTACACCCAATGCCCGGTCATCAGGTACCCTAGCGCATTGACCAAGGCACCTCCATCCAGCAAGGCAAAGGATAAAATTTTTGCGGATCGGAATCCTGCCATTTTAGACTCCAGGCTTGCCTCTGGAGGAATGGATTTCAATCGGGCTTTGTACAAAAAACTACTCCCGATCATCCCTCCGAATCCGATTACAGGTCCCATGTATTGAAATACATCATGCAGGCTCGGTGAGATGGCCCCTTCTGAAGAGATCAAAAAGCTGGCTACAAGGAGAAAAAGGATTACGCCTCCAATCATTGCTCCCATCAAAATCGTCAATTGCTTAAAATAAGTTTGTGAAGTCATAATCAGATAGCGTGGATTGTATATTATTCATCAAATGCTGCTGCGTATTTCACCGTTCCAGAGACGTCCGATAAACTGTCCGGCACTAATTCCAACACCTGAAAAGCCGGAAGTGGGACTTCAAAGGGGCAGTAAATCCCGTGCGCATCTGCTTGTGCAAATCCAAATTGGGGATAATAGTCCGGATGTCCCAATACATTTACGGTCTGGAAGCCCAGTTTTGTAGCACGCCTCAGGCCTTCGCGGATCAATTCTTTCCCAATTCCCTTTCGATGAAACTCGGGTAATACAGCAACCGGGGCAAGAGTGAGGGTTTCAAACCGCTGATCAGTTGCCAAAATATAGCTTTTCGTAAGCAAAGTATAGCCCACTAGCGCCTCCTCCGTTTCCGCAACAAGTGACAATTCCGGAACAAAAGCGGTATCCTTTCGCAGTCGATTCACCAGGTCCCCTTCCGCTTCCTGGCCAAACGCCAGATCATTGATCCGCTGGACGACTGGATAATCGGCAGGAACTTCCTGTCGGACTATGATTTTCATCTGTGTTTCTGGGCTAGACATATCCGGCTATTGCAGTGTGCAGAATCTGCAAACAAAGGAAAAAAAAATGGTTAAATTCCAACTTCCCGATGTGCGGGCTGTCTTTAGGGGGTAATACTGCAGGATTGAACACCACATCAGCGCATATTCATCAGGATCTGATCGAAGCATGTAAGTCGGGAGACCGCCTCGCGCAGTTCAGGTTATACAAATTGTACTCACGTGCAATGTACAATATCTGTACGCGGATTCTGGGGGATACTGATGCGGCCAATGATGCGATGCAGGAAGCCTTCATCAGCGCATTTAAGAAGCTGGATTCTTTTGAGGGGCGCGCTTCTTTTGGTGCCTGGCTGAAACGGATTGTCGTCAACAGATGCCTCAGCCACTTGAAAGGCAAACCGTTATTTGAAGAACCTATCAGTGAACGGATGGAAGAGACCCTCGCGGATGAGGCAATTCCGGGCCCGGCAGGAGAAATCAGTTCGGAGCGCATTCATGCTGCGATCAAAAGCCTCCCAAAAGGCTGCCGTGTCGTTTTTTCGTTGTACCAACTGGAAGGATATGACCATCAGGAAATCAGCGAAATCATGAATATTTCGGTCTCAACATCGAAATCTCAATATCATCGGGCAAAAAAATTATTACAAGATCGTTTGTCTGGAGCAATGCAATTGGGAAAAACGGGTTAAAAAAGATATAAGAATAAAGAAATTAGACAGAAGAGGGAGATGAGGGGAGGATTAATTGAAACGTATCATGTGGAAAGAAATTGAACAACATATAGAAACCAATCGGAAGGGAATAGACCTGGACTTGCCTGGAGATGAAATTTGGGCAGGAATTGAGGCAGAATTAGGCGGCCCTCCCACACGAGTCAAGTCTACTCGGGAACATTGGTTTAGCCGAGCACCGTATTGGAAAGTAGCTGCAATTGTACTGATGACAGTTGGCATCAGCTACTTCTCCTTTCACCCAGGTCCTTTAAAATCTCACACGAGTCATGGGAGCACCAGTTCTGAACCACAGGCAACAGAATCTACTTTCTCACCGCTACCCAATGAGGAGTTGGCAGAATTAGAGTCCTATTATCTGGGACAGTTCAATGAGCGATGGGAAGAACTCGGTCAATACGATCTACGCCGGTTTCAGTTTACCAGCCAGTTTATGGAAGAATTGGAAGAAGTAGATGATAATTATCAAGAGCTTCGACAAGAGATCGCGGAAGAAGGATATCACGAGCAAATGATAGAAGGGTTGATCAAAACGCACAAGCTCAAGCTCAAAATTTTAAGCAGCTTACTACAAAAGATCCAACAGGATCAGGAACGAAATGATTATGAATCAGAAAATCTGGCAATTCCCCTATAAATGGCTTCTCCTTGCGGGGTGGCTCCTAGGTGGCCTGGGCCTACAAGGGCAGGGAATTTTACAAAAATCAAGGTCTATTAGTAAAGCGTTTAGTGTCAATCAGAATGCGCCCATCTCTCTTAAGGGGAAATATGGCACCATGCATATTCAAACCTGGGATAAACCTTCTGCCAGTATCGTCATCGAGGTGAAGGTAAAAGGCAAGGAAATGCGCGACATTGAACAAATGCTCGACAAGATCGATATCCGAATCGCAGGAGATGCGAACGGAGTATCCGCTGAGGCAAACATAGCAGATGCCCAACAGTGGAACCAAAATGACCAGGATATCAGCATCAAATTTAAGGACGGAACACATGTCAAACTCAAGCAGGTCAAAATTAATTTCAACGTATATATGCCCCGTAAGAATCCGCTCAATATTCAGAACAAGTTTGGAGATATCGTTTTGGAGGATATCGAAGGCAATACAGATATTTGGCTCAAGTATGGAAACTTACAGGCAGAACACATGGGAGGGACCAACAAATTGTTTCTTGGGTATGGAGATGCAAATATTGCCCATTTCAAATCAGGTGAATTTGAGACCCGTTATTCTCAGGTAGATTTTGAGAAAGTTGGAACGATCCGGGTCAACAGCAAATATTCAGAAATAAATATCGAATCGGCAGATAGTATCATTGCTGGCGACAAGTATAATGACTATAAGATTGGAAATGTGGGGTACCTCGTTCTCGATGAAAAACATGGAGACGTAGCCATCAGGCATATTGCCAATGGAGCAAGTGTAGCCATGGAGTATGGTGATATCGAGCTGGAATCATTAGGCAATGAGTTCAGACGGGTTTCCTTCGATGGAGAACATACCAATGTTTCGATTCGGGTAGATTCCAATACGACCTACACCCTCGATGCCGCAGCCCAGAACTGTAAAATTTACTATCCAAGCAGCATGAGCCTGAGTGAGCATGTATCCAAACCCGGCTATCAAAAAGTAGTGGGAAAGGTAGGTGGAACCAGTAAATCCGTGATCTATATCCGCAGCGATTCCGGAAAGGTAACGATAAAATAAGGACACGTTCCCGACAGCGTGTGGTATATTTGAGGAAAAGACCGGCACTTACTATCTCTTGCGCCGGGTCGTCCCGCCAAGTCCCAATACGCCAAGTAGTCCCCGGGTAATCTCCCGTGCTGCAGTTCGACCGAGTTGACGGACCATGGTATTCTTGGAGAATGATTCGAACATGCTTTCCTCCTTTTTGGCCCGTGTGCGGCGTCTCGTAGGCGTGCTGCGCACCTTTTCCTGCTGCTTCTTCATTTCGGCGCGCTGATCCTCTTCGTTCGCTTCATCGATCTTTTCCTGAAGCAATTCGTAGGCACTTTCGCGATTGACTTCTTTGTTGTATTTCCTGACCAATCGGGAATTGTCAACGATTTCCTCGATTTCATCATCTGTCAGGACATCCATACGAGACTGCGGAGCGCGCAGCAAGGTGTGGACCAGCGGAGTGGGAATTCCCTTTTCATTCAGGGCTGTAACCAATGCTTCCCCCGTACCGAGCGAAGTGATCAGTTCTTCAATATCATAGAATTCTGTTTCGGGAAAATTCTGAACTGCCAATTTGATCGCTTTACGATCTTTAGCCGTAAACGCACGCAAAGCATGCTGTATTTTCATTCCCAATTGCCCCAATACGTCATCCGGGACATCAACTGGATTCTGCGTTACAAAATAGATCCCTACCCCTTTAGAGCGAATCAGCTTGACAATCGTTTCAATCTGATCCAGCAATTCGTCAGAAGCTTCCTCAAACATCAGGTGAGCTTCATCAATGAATATGACCAATTTCGGAGCATCAGCATCTCCTTGTTCGGGAAATGTAGAATAAATTTCCGCCAACAGGCTCATCATAAACGTAGAAAACAACTGCGGCCGATCTTGTAAATCGGTCAATCGAAGAATCGAGATAATGCCTTTCCCTTCCTCATCAACTCGTAAGAGGTCATCTACCTCAAAGGACTTCTCCCCAAAAAATCGCTCTGCTCCCTGAGATTCCAGCGCAATCAGTTTCCGAATAATCGCTCCTGTGGAAGCCGTTGAAATTCGGCCATATTCTTTTTCGACTTCTTTTTTTCCCTCATTCGTGATGAATTGCAGGGTTTTCTTAAAGTCGTCCAGATCCAGCAGGGGCAGGCCTTCAT